>NZ_JAHWLU010000006.1:0-84272 GCF_022134725.1 Buttiauxella sp. S19-1 | reverse complement strand
GTAATCGACTTCTAATTTATGGCGGTCAACACCGAGAATGGCACCCATATTGCGCATCGCGGCGACCGGCATATCACAAATATTAAGTACTCGCGCTTTTGGGCGCAGGCGACGCACGCCTTCGGCAACAATCGCCGCAGGGTTGGAATAGTTAACAATCCACGCTTTTTGATGCGCGTAACGTTCGACAAAATCACACAATTCCACCATCGGCAAAATGGTGCGCAGGCCATATGCCAGCCCGCCAGGCCCACAGGTTTCTTGCCCTACCACGCCATGGCGTAGTGGGATTTTTTCATCCTGCTCGCGCATTTTGTACTGGCCAACGCGCATTTGAGCGAAAACAAAATGGGCACCGCTAAAGGCAACTTCCGGGTCGGTGGTGACGGTAAATTTAATGCTTTGGCTATGGTCGCGAATCACTTTCTCAACCACCGGAGCAATCACCGACTGGCGCTCGCCATCAATATCATAGAGGCGGATTTCAGCTAATGGGAAATCGGCCAGGCGCACCATCAGGCTCTTAACAATGCCCGGTGTGTAAGTACTACCGCCACCGGCAATGGACAAAATAAACGGGGGTTTAAACATCATTAGCTCCTTTAGAGATAAGTCTCTACTGCTTCACGCATTTTTTTGACATGCAGCCCGTAGACCACCTGAACGTTATTACCTTGCTTAATCACCCCTTTCGCGCCAGTCGATTTCAGGCGGGGTTCGTCGATAACTGTCACATCACGTACCGTCACTCGCAGGCGGGTGTAACAGTTGTCGACCACTTCGATATTGGCTCGTCCACCGAGGCCCTCAATAATGGCTTCACCTAATCCATCGTTGCTGCCTTTGGCCTGATACTCTTGTTTGCTATACAGTTTTGTTTCTTGCTCGTCGTCCTCACGGCCCGGCGTTTTCATGTCGAAACGGCGAATCAGGAAGCGGAACACCAGGAAATAGATGATCGACATCGTCAGCCCGACGACGATATACATCGGCCAGTTGGATTTCTCAGTCCCCAGCGGCAGGTTATAAAGAATGAAATCGATAATGCCGTTGGCACCGATGGCGTGAACGCCCAGCAAATAGAACAGCATCATGCCGATGCCGGTCAGAACCGCATGCACGCCAAACAACAATGGGGCGACAAACAGGAAGGAGAACTCCAGTGGCTCCGTGACCCCAACCAGCATGGATGTCAGCGCTGCCGGGATGAGAATGGCTTTCGCTGCCGCTTTGCGTTCCGGTTTCGCCGTCATATACATGGCGAGTGCTGCCGCAGGGAGGCCGAACATTTTGCTGATTCCGCGCGCGTCCCACACCACAGTACTGCTCAGTTGATGCACGCTCGGGCAGGCCATTTCTGCGAAGTAAATATTGCGCGCGCCCTGGTAAATATTGCCGCAAACATCGGCCGTGCCGCCTAATTCGGTATACAGGAATGGGGTATAGACCAGGTGATGCAGGCCGGTTGGCACCAGGATGCGTTCCAGGAAACCGTAGATGGCAACGCCAAACGCTCCGGCGCCTTTAATCGCCAGCGCCAGTGCGCTGATGCCATGCTGAGCAAACGGCCAGAGTTCGCTCATCACTACACCGAGTAACATCGAGACGGGAAGCATGATAATGGCGACAAAACAGTGCCCTGAGTAAATCGCCATCGCACCAGAAAACTGTACGCTGGAATAACGGTTGTACAAATATCCCGACAGTGCGCCCGTGAGGATCCCTGCGAAAACGCCCATCTCAAGCACCTGGACACCCAACACCATGCTTTGCCCTGCGGCACGCATTTGGTCGGCAGGAGCCAGTTCGCCTTGAAGCTGTAACGTTACGTTCATCGCATTAATGAATACGATAAAAGTAACCAGACCAATTAATGCAGCATACCCTTTGTCTTTGGCCGCCAGACCAATGGGAATGCCTACGCCAAATACCAGCGCCAGGTTCGCCAGAACCGATACCGCGGATTTGGAGATGAGAACGCCAGTGTGTTGAATGGAAGGGTGGCCGAGGAAGGGTAAATATTCTGCCAGGTTGCCATTGCCCAATACATTACCGAACGCGATAAATAAACCGACGATCGGCAAAATAAGCACCGGGCCGTAGAGTGATTTTCCGAAATTTTGTAGAGCGTTAACGGCACTTTTCATTTAGCAGTCTCTTATTATCACTTTGGCTAAACACCGCGTTGAGGCAGCGACTCAGCTTGAAATGTAGCAAGAATAAAGACTGCTAATCCAACTATCTTATTGTTTTAAAAACAAATGACTCACAAGGTAACATGTAACGTTTCAGGCTGTGATCATGCTTCCACTTTGCATCCAAATTTCAGTTGAAACCGTTGCACAATAAAACGTTTCCTTTGCGAGAAAGTACGCAATGCCGAATCTTCATACTTTCGTTTTTTTAATGTACCCGCATAATACATGTACTACGTAGTGAGTTAATGGGCCTTATCGGCCAGGGATAAAACATGAAAGCAATACGTCTGGGTGCGCTGGTAGCGGCGCTCGTAGCAGCTTTGGCACTTTCAGGGTGCGACAATAACGATAAACCTCAGCCAGCAGCGAAAAGCGATAGCACGGCTCAGCAAAGTACTGCTCCTGCGGCGAAGCCTGATGCCTCGCAACTCGAAAAGTTAGCGAAAGACTCTGCGGGCAAACCGCTTAAATTGCTCGATGCCTCCGAGGTACAACTCGATGGCGCAAGCACGTTAGTCATGACTTTTTCAATTCCACTCGATCCCAATCAAGATTTCTCCCGCGTGGCCCATCTGGTGGACAAAACCAGCGGTAAAGTCGATGGTGCGTGGGAACTTTCAGCCGACCTGAAAGAATTACGTTTGCGCCATCTTGAGCCGAAACGTGAACTGATATTAACCGTTGATAACAGCTTGCTGGCTCTCAATAAAACGACTTTTGACAGCCACTTCGAAAAGAAAATTTCGACCCGCGATATCCAACCAAGCGTGGGGTTTGCCAGCCGGGGTTCATTGCTGCCAACCAAAGTGATGGCAGGTTTACCGGTGATGGCACTCAACGTTGATAAAATCGACGTCAATTTCTACCGGATAAAAAGTGAATCTTTAAGTTCATTCATCAGCCAGTGGCAATACCGAAACTCAGTGTCTAACTGGGAATCTGACAATTTACTCAAGCTTGCGGAACTGGTTTACAGCGGCAGGTTTGATCTCAATCCGGCACGCAATACCCGCGAAAAACTCCTGCTGCCATTAGGCGAAATTAAACCGCTGCAACAGCCTGGTGTCTACATCGCGATAATGAGTCAGGCTGGTCATTACAGTTATAGCAATGCTGCAACCTTGTTTACGTTGAGCGACATCGGTGTGTCAGCACACCGCTACCATGATCGGTTAGATGTCTTCACGCAAAGCCTGGAAAATGGTGCCGCGCAATCCAGCGTGGAAATCTCCTTGCTTGATGAAAAAGGGCAAACACTGGCACAAGCGAAGAGCGATGGCGATGGTCACGCTAAGCTGGAAAAACCAGGTAAAGGCACAATCTTGCTGGCGAGAACAGGCGAGCAAACTACGCTGCTGGATTTAAGCCGCCCGGCGCTGGATCTGGCTGAATTTGATATTGCTGGGGAAACCGGCTTCAGTAAGCAGTTCTTTATGTTTGGCCCACGCGATCTTTACCGCCCTGGTGAAACGCTACTGCTGAATGCCTTGTTACGTGATGGCGACGGTAAAGCACTACCTGCGCAGCCGGTAAAACTCGAAGTGGTGAAACCAGACGGCCAGGTCGCCAGGACGCAAGTCTGGCAACCTGAAAATGGTTTGTACAAATTTAGCTATCCATTGAACCCGAATGTGCAAACCGGCAACTGGCAAGTACGTGTGAATACTGGCGATAACCAGCCACGTATCTGGTCATTTAAAGTTGAAGACTTTATGCCGGAGCGCATGGCGCTCAACATCACTGGTAGTAAAGAGCCTGTCAGTCCTGATGATTCTGTGAATTTCGAAATTGTCGGTCGCTATCTGTATGGTGCGCCAGCAGCCGGTAATAATCTGCAAGGGCAACTGTTTTTACGCCCACTGCGTGAAGCGGTGTCTGCATTGCCTGGGTTCCAGTTTGGTGACATCAACGAAGAAAACCTCACTCGTAATCTGGATGAAGTCCAGCTCCAGCTTGATGAGCAAGGTAAAACTACCGTCAGTGCAGACAGCCAATGGTCTGACGTTCATTCACCGTTACGGCTGGTGCTGCAAGCCAGTTTGCTGGAATCAGGTGGCCGTCCAGTGACGCGTCGTGCTGAACAAGCTATCTGGCCAGGCGCTGCGTTACCGGGTATTCGTCCGCAATTTGCCAGTAAAGAAATTTACGATTACCGAACCGACAGCACCCGTACTCAACCTATCGTTGACGAAGACACTAACGCCGGTTTTGACATCGTGTACGCCAATGCTAAAGGGGAAAAACTAGCGGTTTCGGGGCTGGATGTACGGCTCATCCGTGAGCGCCGCGATTACTTCTGGAGTTGGGAAGAAGGTGAAGGCTGGCAGTCACAATATGACCAGAAAGATCTGGTAGAAGCTGAGCAAAAACTCACGCTTGCCGCGGGTGAAACCGGCAAAGTGGCTTTCCCCGTTGAATGGGGTTCTTACCGTCTTGAAGTCCGTGACCAGGAGACAAACATTGTCAGCAGTATGCGTTTTTGGGCGGGTTATAGCTGGCAAGATAACAGTGACGGCGCTGGCGCTGTACGCCCAGATCGTGTGACGCTGAAAATAGACAAACCAGCTTATAAGCCAGGTGACACCATCAATCTGCATATTTCCGCCCCAGCCGCCGGTAAGGGCTACGCGATGGTGGAATCCAGCGATGGCCCATTGTGGTGGAAAGAAATTGATGTGCCAGAAAAAGGGCTGGATATTGCTATTCCGGTCGATAAAAGCTGGCAGCGCCATGACCTTTATCTGAGTACCCTGGTGATTCGTCCTGGTGATAAGAGCCGTGCGGCAACGCCGAAACGTGCTGTTGGTATTTTGCATCTGCCACTGGGTGACGAAAGCCGCCGCCTGGCACTGGCGCTGGAGGCTCCGGCCAAAATGCGCCCGAATCAAAATCTCACCGTAAAAGTTAAAACCCAGCCGATTAATGGCGAAATGCCGAAGCAAATTAATGTGCTGGTATCCGCTGTTGATAGCGGTGTGCTGAATATTACTGACTACAAAACGCCAGACCCTTGGGAAGCCTTCTTTGGTCGCAAACGTTATGGCGCAGATTTATATGATATCTACGGTCAGGTGATTGAAGGGGAAGGGCGCTTAGCCGCGTTACGCTTTGGTGGTGATGGTGATGAAGGCGATGCACTAAGTCGCGGGGGTAAAAAACCCGTTAACCACGTCACTATCATTGCTGAGCAAGCTCAACCAGTACAACTGAATGAGAAGGGTGAAGGAATAGTCACGCTGCCGATTGGCGACTTTAACGGCGAGTTACGGGTAATGGCGCAAGCCTGGACCGATGACCGTTTTGGTAACAGCGAGCAAAAAGTAGTGGTTGCGGCACCTTTGGTGAGCGAACTGGCGGCACCGCGCTTTATGGCAAGTGGTGACAGTAGCCGCCTGGCAATGGATCTCACTAATCTTACCGACCAGCCGCAACAACTGAACCTAAACCTGAAAACCAGTGGTTTGATTTCGCTGGACTCATCTGCTGAGCAAACAGTGCAACTGTTACCTGGTGCACGTAAAACCCTGTTTATCTCAGTCCATGCGTTGGATGGTTTTGGTGACGGGCAGCTCACTGCGCAAATCAGTGGCATAAACTTACCTGGCGAAACATTCAGCGCACTGCAAAAACAATGGAAATTGGGCGTACGGCCTCCGTTCCCGGCGCAAAACATCAATAGCGGTGCGGTGCTAGCTGCGGGTGACGTCTGGGATATTCCACCGCAGCATATTTCCGGTTTGGCACCAGCAACGCTTGAAGGACAAATTCTTCTCAGTGGCCGTCCACCGTTGAACCTGGCGCGTTATATCCGGGAACTGAAAGCCTATCCGTATGGTTGCCTTGAACAAACAACCAGCGGTCTGTTCCCTTCGCTTTATACCAATCAGGCGCAACTCGCGGCTCTGGGGATAAAAGGAACCAGCGATGAACAGCGCCGTGCCGCCATCGACCTGGGGATTTCTCGACTGCTTGATATGCAGCGTGATAACGGCAGCTTTGGCTTATGGGACAAAGAAGGGCCAGAAGAATACTGGTTAACGGCGTACGTCACTGATTTCCTGGTGCGTGCCAGTGAGCAAGGTTATAGCGTGAATACAGATGCGCTGACTGAAGCAAATCAGCGTCTGTTGCGTTATTTGCAGGATTCAGGGCTTATCGCGTTGCGTTATAGCGATGACTCTGCGGGCAGTAAATTTGCGGTTCAGGCCTACGCCGCACAAGTATTGGCACGTCAGCAAAAAGCACCGCTCGGGGCGCTGCGTGAGCTTTGGTCGCATCACAGCTCAGCCCGTGCCGGATTGCCATTGGTGCAATTAGGCGTGGCGTTAAAACTGATGGGTGATGCTCCGCGAGGCGATGAAGCTATCAAGTTAGGTTTGCAAACTAGTCGCAGCAATGAGCGTATTTGGTTAGCTGACTACGGCAGTGAACTGCGTGATAACGCGATGATGCTGAGCCTTCTTGAAGAGAACAAATTGCTGCCGGACCAGCAGAATAACTTGCTTGTGAATCTCTCTAACCTCGCTTTTAGCCAACGCTGGTTGTCGACTCAGGAAAGTAACGCACTATTCCTGGCTGGTCGTAACTGGCAAACCGCAAAAGGGGAGTGGCAATCGCAGGTTTCCTTTACTGACGAACCACTGGCAAGCGGGCAATCAATGACTCGTAATTTGACTGCTGAACAACTTGAGCGTTTGCAAGTGACTAACACCGGTACAGGTAATCTTTATCTCCGCTTAGACAGCGTCGGCTATCCACAACAGGCTCCAGCGCCATATAGCAATGTGCTGCATATTGAGCGCCATTTCCTGGATGCTAAAGGCAATAGCAAATCGTTGTCAGAACTGAAAAGCGGTGAGTTAGTGATGGTCTGGTTAGATGTCTGGGCGGATAAAAATGTGCCTGATGCACTGGTGGTCGATTTACTGCCAGCGGGGCTTGAGCTGGAAAACCAGAACCTTTCTGAAAGTAGTGCCAGTTTAGGTGAAGGTGATAACCAGGTTCAGGGCTTACTGAGCCAGATGCAGCAGGCTGATATCCAGCACCTGGAGTTCCGTGATGATCGCTTTGTGGCTGCATTACCACTCAATGAAAGCCAGCATGCCACTCTGGTTTATCTGGCACGGGCGGTCACTCCCGGGACTTATCAGGTTCCGGTTTCACAAGTGGAATCAATGTATGTTCCGCAGTGGCGGGCTACAGGAGCCAGCACTGGTTTGCTGACAGTTCATCCGTAACTGGCCTTGCGAATGTTAAAAGTTTTATGCTGGCGGCGCCGCTACCTTTTGGTCGTGGTGCCGCTCTTTATTTGTCTGGGAATTTGGCTGGCAGACCGGATTTGGCCATTGCCGTTGTCACAGGCGAATCCTGCTCGTGTCGTGGTTGCGGCAGACGGCACGCCGCTGTGGCGCTTTGCCGATGAGAACGGTATCTGGCGTTATCCGGTCACGCTGAATGATGTCTCTCCCCGCTATCTCGAAGCTTTGATCAACTACGAGGATCGTTGGTTTTGGGATCATCCAGGGATCAATCCACTTTCGATTTTACGAGCGGCCTGGCAGGATCTTCGCAATGGGAAAGTGATCTCAGGTGGCAGTACGTTGACGATGCAAGTCGCGCGTTTGCTTGATCCGCATCCTCGTACGTTTGGCGGGAAAATCCGCCAGGTCTGGCGAGCGTTGCAGCTCGAATGGCATCTTTCAAAACAACAAATTCTCACTATTTACCTTAATCGAGCCCCCTTTGGCGGCACGTTACAGGGCGTAGGGGCGGCCAGTTGGGTCTATTTGGGTAAGTCCCCGCAACAACTTAGCTATGCGGAGGCGGCCTTATTGGCGGTACTTCCACAGGCGCCCAGTCGTTTGCGCCCGGACCGCTGGCCAGAACGGGCTCAGACCGCGCGTAATAAAGTGCTTCTTCGTATGGCAGAACAAGCCGTTTGGGAACCTCAGCAGGTTAAGGAATCGCTGGAGGAACCGGTATGGCTGGCCGCACGGCAGATGCCGCAACTGGCTCCGCTGCTGTCGCGCTATCTGGCAAATCGCAGTCCCGCTCAGAAAATCACGACCACCATCGACGCATCGTTACAGCGTCAACTGGAAGAACTAGCCCTTAACTGGAAAGCACAATTGCCTTCGCGATCATCACTGGCGATGCTGGTCGTCGATCACACCACCATGGAAGTGCGCGGTTGGGTAGGTTCGGTCGATATCAATGACCAAAACCGTTTCGGGCATGTTGATATGGTGACGGCCATTCGTTCACCCGGTTCGGTGCTGAAACCCTTTGTTTATGGCCTGGCGCTGGATGATGGGCTGATACATCCCACTTCGTTGTTACAGGATGTGCCACGCCGTTTCGGCGATTACCGGCCAGGAAATTTCGACACTGGTTTTCATGGGCCAGTGAGTATGAGTGAGGCTCTGGTGCGCTCGCTTAACCTTCCTGCTGTTCAGGTATTGGAAGCGTATGGGCCAAAACGGTTTGCAGCACAACTGCGTAATGTGGGGCTGGATCTGCGTTTCCCGGCTGGCAGTGAGCCCAATCTTTCGCTCATTCTTGGTGGTGGGGGGGCGCGACTGGATCAGTTAGTTGCTGCTTATAGCGCTTTTGCTCGCCATGGTCGCGCGGCGCATCTACGTTTGCAACCCGACCAGCCATTACTTGAGCGTCCTTTGATGTCTGCGGGAGCCGCGTGGATTATTCGTCGAGTTCTGGCAGGCGAAGCGCAGCCGCAACCGGATGCCACTTTGCCTGCTGTGGTGCCTTTGGCCTGGAAAACGGGCACCAGTTACGGCTATCGTGATGCGTGGGCTATCGGAATAAATCCCCGCTATCTCATTGGTATTTGGACCGGACGCCCTGATAGCACGCCGGTTGCTGGGCAGTTTGGATTAGGCAGCGCCGTGCCACTGCTAAACCAGGTTAATAATCTGCTGCAAGCCACTTCCGCTGTTCAGCAAGCGCGTTTACCGGTTGACCCGCGTCCGGCAACGGTTTCTGCCGGTGAAATTTGCTGGCCGGGAGGGCAAAACCTGGCGGCTGGAGACAGCAATTGCCGACGCAGACTATCGGGCTGGTTACTGGATGGTAGCCAACCGCCAACACTAGAAGCTCCGGGGCAGGAGGGGATTCAGGGGTCGAGAAAGGTAATATGGCTGGATGAACAAGGGAAACGTGTGGCTGCCGATTGCCCGGGGGCAACACAACATACTATTGCACTATGGCCCCTGCCGCTTGAGCCATGGTTACCGGAGGGCGAAAGAAGAGTCGCTCGTTTGCCTGCGGTCTCGGAACAGTGTCCACCACAGCAGAAAGATGAAGTTACGCCTTTATTGTTGTTAGGGGTACGCGAGGGCGCTATTTTGAAACGTCTGCCGGGTGAGTTGCGCCTGGTGCTCCGCCTTAGCGCTCAGGGGGGCCAGGGCGATCGCTGGTGGTTTTTGAACGGCGAACCGGTCAGTGAAAACCAGAACGGAATTGCGCTGAATCTGGATAAACCGGGTAAGTATCAGGTATTGGTCCTTGATGGCGTCGGGCAGATTGCCGCTGCTCATTTCACATTGCAGTAGAGTAATAGTGTGATTTTTAGGCGTTTAGATGAGAAGTGTTGCCGATGTTCGTTTTATTTTAAAAAAATGTTACCTGCATCCATAGGCAACTCGAGACTTGCTCATTATAATCGGCGCCAAATCATAACCGGGTATCCCCTAAATGAAGAATGGTGGGGACCGGGCAAACAGAACAGACACAGAGGTAATCATGGCTATTGAACGTACTTTTTCCATCATCAAACCAAACGCGGTGGCAAAAAACGTTATTGGTAATATTTATGCTCGTTTTGAATCCGCAGGGTTTAAAATTGTTGGCGCCAAAATGTTGCACCTGACTTCAGAACAGGCTCAAGGCTTCTATGCTGAGCACACAGGTAAGCCATTCTTCGATGGTCTGGTTGCGTTCATGACTTCTGGCCCAATCGTGGTTAGCGTTCTGGAAGGTGAAAACGCCGTTCAGCGTCACCGTGACATTCTGGGCGCGACTAACCCAGCAAACGCTTTGGCAGGGACTCTGCGCGCAGATTACGCTGATAGCTTCACCGAGAACGGCACCCACGGCTCTGATTCTTTAGAATCTGCTGCTCGTGAAATCGCCTATTTCTTCGCTGAAGGCGAAGTTTGTCCGCGCACTCGTTAATTAGCACTATCTGTTAAGCGGCCGTTACATTTTATTTGTATGTACATCGCTTTCAGTCATGGCATCTGAGCCATAGAATTTGTACAATGCTACGCCCCGGATGAGCTTGCTCTCTGGGGCGTATCTTTTTAACCCTCCTGGGGCCGTAACGTGTAACAACGAGGCCGGAAGAAAATATGTCAGAGCAAATTGTCACTCCTGAGACGCCTGTTTCAGTCGTTTCCAACAAGTCAGAAAAAATTAACCTGTTGGATCTTAACCGCCAGCAACTGCGTGAGTTCTTCGCTGATATGGGCGAAAAACCTTTCCGCGCTGATCAAGTCATGAAATGGATGTATCACTATTGCAGTGATGATTTCGATGACATGACCGACATCAACAAAGTTCTGCGCAACAAACTTAAAGAAGTCGCTGAAATCCGCGCTCCTGAAGTTGCTGAAGAGCAACGTTCTGCCGATGGCACCATCAAATGGGCAATCAGAATCGCTGATCAACTGGTCGAAACCGTGTATATCCCTGAAGAAGACCGCGCCACACTGTGCGTTTCCTCTCAGGTTGGTTGTGCCCTGGAATGTAAATTCTGCTCAACCGCTCAGCAAGGTTTTAACCGTAACTTGCGTGTTTCTGAAATTATTGGCCAGGTATGGCGTGCGGCGAAAATTATCGGTGCACAAAAGAAAACCGGCGTACGTCCTATCACCAACGTGGTGATGATGGGCATGGGTGAGCCGCTGCTGAATCTCAACAACGTGGTTCCAGCAATGGAAATCATGCTTGATGATTTCGGTTTTGGGCTTTCTAAACGTCGCGTAACGCTTTCCACATCGGGTGTAGTTCCGGCTCTGGATAAATTGGGCGATATGATTGATGTAGCACTTGCTATCTCTCTTCATGCACCGACCGATGATATTCGTGACCAAATCATGCCGATCAACAAAAAGTACAACATCGAGACTTTCCTGGCGGCTGTTCGTCGCTATCTGGAGAAATCCAATGCCAACCAGGGCCGTGTCACCGTGGAATACGTTCTGCTGGATCACGTCAACGATGGTACTGAACATGCGCATCAACTGGCTGAATGTCTTAAAGATACGCCGTGTAAAATTAACTTAATCCCATGGAACCCGTTCCCGGGGGCACCATACGGGCGCAGTTCCAATAGCCGAATTGACCGTTTCTCGAAAGTACTGATGAGCTACGGTTTCACAACCATCGTGCGTAAAACGCGTGGCGATGATATTGATGCGGCTTGCGGCCAGTTGGCAGGTGAAGTGATTGACCGTACCAAACGTACGTTGCGCAAACGTATGCAGGGTGAACCTATTGATGTTAAAGCAGTCTGATAAGCATTCATTTTGAACAGACTGGCGCCATGCAGTCATGCCGCTGTACGGCGCAAAAAACACGTAGTGATATCTTGCAGTTATGCAAGGTTCGCAAGCGTGTTTAAGATTAATAATTACTGTGCGTTTCACCGCACTTTAAGGCAGTATGTAGCGGCACAACAATAGTTTAGGCGCATCTATTTAAGCCATCATGGGTCGCAATCCACTGACAACATTCAAAATGATGTCTATGGTTAACTCATCGGTGACAAATCGTTCATGTAAAGCAGTTGTTTTAGGTGAATGAGTAGTTTGAGCTGAATATTATGTTGTCTGAAGGGGGGCCCTTCAGAAGATAAATTAGTTTCGCGGAGCGGGAGAGTGTGGCGTAGCGGAAATGCTGTGCGACAAGGCTCCTGCCTAATTCCTCAATCGAACAGCACCAGTAGTTGTAGCTAATGAATACTGAAGCCACTCAAGAATCAAATGCAGCAAAAACCACGGGTGAACGTCTACGTACCGCTCGTGAAGAACTCGGTCTTAGCCAACAAGCTGTGGCAGAACGCCTGTGCCTGAAGGTTTCTACCGTCCGGGATATTGAAGATGACAAGGCGCCTGCCGAGTTAGCGTCTACGTTCCTGCGTGGTTATATCCGCTCTTATGCACGACTGGTGCGTATCCCTGAAGAAGAACTGTTGCCGATGATGGCAAAACAGGCACCGATTAAGGCTGCCAAAGTTGCCCCAATGCAAAGTTTTTCCCTGGGAAAACGTCGCAAGAAACGTGACGGTTGGTTAATGAGCTTTACCTGGCTCGTTCTGTTTGTTGTTGTCGGTCTGACGGGCGCATGGTGGTGGCAAAACCACAAAGCGCAACAGGAAGAGATTTCGACGATGGCAGATCAATCTTCAGCTGAACTTTCAGCAAGCAATAGCAATTCTCAATCAGTTCCATTGAGTACCAATGATTCATCTGCAACTGATACCTCAGCACAGCAGCCCGTGCAGGCACCTGCGACACAATCTGCACCTGGAACTGATTCAACACAAAATCTGGCTCCGGCAGCAACGGCCCAGCAAACCACTCCAGCGGACTCCTCCGCTGTAGTGGCTCCAGGCCAGGCTCCTGTTGAAAATGTGCAGGCCACTACGCCGCCTGCACCAAATGCCACCTTACCGACCGATCAAGCCGCTGTGACTAATCCTGCCACGGCGGCAGCAGATCCGAATGCGTTAGTCATGAATTTTAATGCCGATTGCTGGCTTGAAGTGACCGATGCGACGGGTAAAAAATTATTCAGCGGCATGCAGCGTAAAGATGGCAATTTGAATTTAGCCGGCCAGGCTCCGTATAAGTTGAAAATTGGTGCTCCGGCGGCAGTACAGATTCAGTTTCAGGGTAAACCTGTCGACCTGAGTCGATTTATCAGAACTAGCCAGGTTGCGCGTCTGACGGTAAGTGCTGAATAATCGCAGCCAGCATGACGCGTAATTGTGGAGATTTGTAATGCATAATAAAGCCCCAATTCAACGTAGAAAATCCACACGGATCTACGTCGGGAATGTGCCAATCGGCGACGGGGCACCGATCGCCGTCCAGTCTATGACCAACACCCGTACTACGGATGTTGAAGCAACAGTTAATCAGATCAAAGCGTTAGAAAGAGTGGGTGCCGATATCGTTCGTATATCTGTACCGACTATGGACGCAGCAGAAGCGTTCAAGCTTATAAAACAGCAGGTCAATGTCCCGCTGGTCGCTGATATCCATTTTGATTACCGCATCGCCCTGAAAGTTGCTGAGTATGGCGTTGATTGCCTGCGCATCAACCCTGGTAACATTGGTAATGAAGAGCGTATTCGTATGGTTGTCGATTGCGCCCGCGACAAAAATATCCCTATTCGTATCGGCGTTAATGCCGGATCGCTGGAGAAAGATCTCCAGGAAAAATATGGTGAACCCACACCTCAGGCGTTGTTAGAGTCAGCGATGCGTCATGTCGATCATCTTGATCGTCTTAACTTTGATCAGTTCAAAGTCAGCGTCAAAGCGTCGGATGTTTTCCTTGCTGTTGAATCCTATCGTTTACTGGCTAAACAGATTGATCAACCGTTGCATCTTGGGATCACCGAAGCGGGGGGCCTGCGCGCCGGTTCTGTTAAGTCTGCCATTGGCCTGGGTTTGCTGCTTTCTGAAGGCATCGGTGACACGCTGCGCGTTTCACTGGCGGCCGATCCTGTAGAAGAGATCAAGGTTGGTTTCGACATCCTGAAATCTTTGCGTATTCGTGCTCGTGGTATTAACTTCATCGCCTGCCCAACGTGTTCGCGCCAGGAATTTGATGTTATCAGTACCGTGAACGCTCTCGAAGAGCGCCTGGAAGATATCATCACGCCAATGGATGTTTCGATCATCGGTTGTGTGGTGAACGGGCCGGGTGAAGCACTGGTTTCCACTTTGGGCGTGACGGGTGGCAACAAGAAAAGCGGTTTCTACGAAGACGGCGTGCGTCAACGTGAGCGAATGGACAACGACAACATGATTGCGCAACTTGAAGCGCGTATTCGTGCCAAGGCCTCCATGCTTGATGAATCGCAACGGATTAATATCCAGCAGTTGGAAAAATAGTGCGAAACATGGGAAGCATTCGGCTTCCCGTGTATGATTGAACCCGCCAGACGTTTCGCGATAGCAAACAGTCTGATTTCGGGTTCATTTTTTGTATAAATTCGGTAGAGAATAAACGTGGCAAAAAACATTCAAGCCATCCGCGGCATGAACGATTACCTGCCTGGCGAAACCGCCATCTGGCAGCGCATTGAAGGCATTCTGAAACAGGTGCTCGGCAGCTACGGTTACAGTGAAATCCGTTTGCCGATTGTAGAGCAGACCCCGTTATTCAAACGCGCCATCGGTGAAGTGACCGACGTGGTTGAAAAAGAGATGTATACCTTTGAGGACCGCAACGGCGATAGCCTGACTTTGCGCCCTGAAGGCACCGCGGGCTGCGTGCGTGCCGGTATCGAACATGGTCTTCTGTACAATCAGGAACAGCGCTTGTGGTACATCGGGCCGATGTTCCGCCATGAGCGTCCGCAAAAAGGGCGCTATCGCCAGTTCAATCAGTTGGGTGTCGAAGTCTTTGGTCTGCAAGGGCCTGATATTGACGCAGAACTGATCATGCTGACGGCTCGCTGGTGGCGTGCCTTGGGTATCGACAAACACGTCAGTCTGGAACTGAACTCTATCGGTTCTCTTGAAGCGCGCGCTAACTACCGTGACGCGCTTGTTGCGTTCCTTGAACAGCATAAAGAGAAACTCGACGAAGATTGCCAGCGTCGCATGTACAGCAACCCGTTACGCGTACTGGACTCAAAAAATCCAGACGTTCAGGCATTGCTGGATGATGCGCCAACACTTGGCGAGTATCTGGACGAAGAGTCTCGTGAACACTTTGCTGGTCTGTGCCAGTACCTTGATGCTGCCGGTATCGCGTATACCGTGAATCAGCGCCTGGTGCGCGGCCTGGATTACTATAACCGTACCGTTTTCGAATGGGTAACAAGCAGCCTGGGTTCTCAAGGCACCGTTTGTGCGGGCGGCCGTTATGACGGCTTGGTTGAGCAACTGGGTGGCCGGGCAGCGCCTGCTGTTGGCTTCGCAATGGGTCTGGAACGTCTTGTTTTACTGGTTCAGGCCATTAATCCGGAATTTAAAGCAGAATCTGTTGTCGATATTTACCTGATATCGTCAGGTCAGGGAACGCAAGCTAAGGCAATGCTGTTGGCTGAGCAATTACGTGACCAGGTCCCGGCTATCAAGCTGATGACTAACTACGGCGGTGGTAACTTCAAGAAACAGTTCGTCCGTGCAGATAAGTGGGGTGCACGTGTTGCACTGGTGCTGGGCGAAACTGAAGTTGCTAATGGTCAGGTCGTCGTGAAGGATCTGCGCACGGGTGAGCAAACTACCGTTGAACAAGTAAACGCGGTCGCTCATTTACAGGCGCTACTGGGTTAATTTCCCCAGTGATTAATCGTTAAGGAGAAGGACTGCGTGGAAATTTACGAAAACGATAACGAGCAGGTTGATGCGGTAAAACGCTTCTTTGCCGAAAACGGCAAAGCGCTGGTAGTGGGCGTGGTTCTGGGTATTGGCGCACTGGTTGGTTGGCGTTACTGGAATAGCCATCAGGCTGAAAGCTCAATGGCATCTTCTCTTGAGTATCAAACCGTGACTCAAGCTGTGCGTGCTGACCAACCTGCAACGTTGAGTGCAGCAGAGAAATTCGCTGCAAACACGAAGAACACTTATGGTGCCCTGGCATCACTGGAAATTGCTCAGAAGTATGCAGATAACAACGACCTCGCGAAAGCGGCAGCTCAATTGCAGCAGGGTCTGAGCAGTACTAAAGACGAAAATTTGCAGGCGTTGATTAACGTGCGTCTGGCACGTGTTCAAATCCAACAAAAGCAAATTGATGCCGCGCTGAAAACGCTTGATAGCATTAAAGGTGAAGGTTGGGTAGCCATTATCGCTGATTTACGCGGTGAAGCACTGCTCAGCAAAGGTGATAAGCAAGGTGCACGCGATGCGTGGAGCAAAGGCTCACAAACTGATGCTTCTCCAGCTCTGCGCGAAATGATGCAGATGAAAATTAATAATTTGTCGAGCTAAGAGGGACCCGATGCAATTGCGTAAACTACTTGTACCAGGGCTGATTTCTCTGACGCTGCTCAGCGGTTGTTCACTGTTTAGCGGTGAAGAAGATGTGGTTCAAATGTCTCCACTGCCGACAGTCGAAAACCAATTCGAACCTGAAAAATCATGGAGTACTTCTGTTGGTAGCGGAGTGGGTGATTTCTATTCCAATTTGCATCCAGCGTGGCAGGACGGCAACATTTATGCAGCCGATCGCCGTGGTATCGTGAAAGCCGTTAACGCGGATGACGGTAAAGAAGTCTGGTCTGTCGACCTTTCCGAAAAAACGAGCTTTTATACCAGCAACGTTTCGGCACTGCTTTCTGGTGGCGTAACTGTTGAAGGTGCACATCTTTACGTTGGTAGTGAAAAAGCGCAGGTTTATGCGCTTAACACCTCTGATGGTAGTATTGCATGGCAAAGCAAGGCAGCTGGCGAAGTGCTTTCTCGCCCAGTGGTTAGCGATGGTTTAGTTCTGGTTCATACCAGCAATGGCCAGCTTCAGGCATTCGATGAAGCTGATGGTGCCGTGAAGTGGACGGTGAACCTGGATATGCCAGCACTTTCTCTGCGTGGCGAATCAGCACCTGCAGTCGCGTTTGGTGCTGCAATTGTTGGCGGTGATAACGGCCGTGTAAGCGCGGTTATGCTGAAGCAAGGCCAGTTGATTTGGCAGCAACGTATCTCTCAGGCGACCGGTTCGACAGAGATTGACCGTCTGAGCGATGTCGATACGACCCCTGTTGTTGTTAACGGTGTGGTTTATGCGCTGGCATATAACGGTAACCTGACTGCGCTGGACTTACGTTCAGGCCAGGTGATGTGGAAACGTGAATTAGGTTCAGTAAACGACTTTATTGTTGATGCGAACCGTATTTTCCTCGTTGACCAAAATGACCGCGTGATTGCACTGAATGCTGATGGCGGTGTCACGATGTGGACGCAAAGTGATCTGCTGCACCGTAATCTGACTTCACCTGTTCTGTACAACGGTTATCTGGTTGTCGCTGACAGTGAAGGTTATATGCACTGGCTCAACGCTGATGACGGTCGCTTTGTTGCCCAACAAAAAGTGGACGGTTCTGGATTCCAGACTGACCCAGTTGTTGCCAGTGACAAGCTGTTGATTCAGTCAAAAGACGGTACGTTGTACGCTATCAAGCGTTAAACTTGCCTGAAGTAATTAAGAGAAAAACGGTTCCTGTAGTCCGGGAGCCGTTTCCTGTTTTTAGAAACGATGTGATTTGACGTCGTTTTATGATGAATTTTGAGTAATGAGGCTTTTATCATGGTACCTGTGGTTGCGCTTGTCGGGCGCCCTAATGTCGGAAAATCCACGTTGTTTAACCGCTTGACGCGTACCCGAGATGCGCTGGTCGCGGATTTCCCGGGGCTGACTCGCGACCGCAAGTATGGTCGTGCTGAAGTGGAAGGTCGCGAATTTATCGCCATTGATACCGGTGGTATTGATGGAACGGAAGATGGCGTTGAAACACACATGGCTGCACAGTCGCTGTTAGCGATTGAAGAAGCCGATGTAGTGCTGTTTATGGTGGATGCGCGTGCTGGCCTGATGCCTGCCGATGAAGCCATTGCCAAACATCTGCGTTCTCGTCAGAAGCCAACCTTCCTGGTGGCGAATAAAACTGACGGCATGGACCCTGATCAGGCGGTTATCGATTTCTACTCTTTGGGATTAGGTGAAATTCACCCTATCGCAGCATCTCATGGCCGCGGCGTAACAACGCTGCTGGAACACGTGCTGATTCCGTTCATCGATGAAACTAATCCGCGTGAACCGGAAGAAGAGATCGATGAAGATACAGCCTACTGGGCGGCATTCAATGCTAAACATGGCATTGTTTCTGAAGACGACGAAGAGATTGAAGAAGAGGAAGAAGAAGCTTTCAACCCTATCGATTTACCCATCAAACTGGCAATTGTTGGTCGTCCGAACGTAGGTAAGTCAACGCTTACTAACCGTATTCTTGGCGAAGACCGCGTTGTGGTCTATGACATGCCGGGAACCACGCGTGATAGCATCTACATTCCAATGGAACGTGATGAGCGCGAATACATCCTTATCGACACCGCAGGTGTTCGTAAGCGTGGCAAAATCACTGAAACCGTTGAGAAATTCTCGGTAATCAAAACCCTGCAAGCGATTGAAGATGCCAACGTTGTGATGCTGGTTATCGATGCTCGTGAAGGTATTTCTGATCAGGATCTGTCGCTGCTCGGCTTTATCCTGAATAGTGGGCGCTCACTGGTGATTGTGGTCAACAAGTGGGATGGTCTGAGCAACGAAGTCAGGGAGCAAGTCAAAGAGACCCTGGATTACCGTCTCGGCTTCATCGATTTTGCTCGTGTGCACTTCATCTCTGCGTTGCACGGTAGCGGTGTTGGCAACCTGTTCGAATCTGTTCGCGAAGCCTATGACAGCTCCACGCGTCGTGTAAGCACCGCGCTTCTGACTCGCATCATGACCATGGCTGCGGAAGATCACCAGCCACCGTTGGTTCGTGGTCGCCGTGTTAAGCTGAAATACGCTCACGCCGGTGGTTACAATCCGCCAATTGTCGTCATCCACGGCAACCAGGTGAAAGACCTGCCGGATTCCTACAAGCGTTACTTGATGAACTACTTCCGCAAATCGCTGGATGTTATGGGCACGCCAATCCGTATCCAGTTCAAGGAAGGCGAGAACCCGTTTGCCAACAAACGTAACACGCTGACACCGAATCAGATGCGTAAGCGTAAGCGTTTGATCAAGCACATCAAGAAAAGCAAATAAAACTGCGCGGTTACCAGCCGTTAGCAAAACAAAAAGCCCGCATCGCGGGCTTTTATACATTCAGGCTATTGGTAACGATTTTGCTTATTGTACCTGGTACTTTTTCTGTAATTCGCTGATGCGTTGCTGATATGAGTCATTCAGGCAAGAGGTTTTGTCATCTGCTTTCCAGCATTCATCACGCCCCTTAATCCATCCACGCTGCTCAGCTTTAAGCGTGGAATTATTATTTGATTTCACCAGAGCTTGCTTGTAGATATTCGCCAGTTTGAGATCCAGCGCGGAAAGCGTTTCGTTTTGGCAAATCAACTCTTCCATACTGCCTTTACTTACTGCTGAACATGAAAATGAAGGCCCAGATTTCTGCTCATTTTTTTTCTGTGCAGTCGGCGCGAAGCTTACTTCATCTTCGGGTAAACAGACGCCGTGAGTACGATTGGGGCCGGTAAAAGAAATCTCAGGATTACCGTCTGCTGAACGCACAATGCTGATCGCTGTTTTTCCACTGGTCGCTTCCCAATAGGTCGGGCTGCTCTGTTTAATCGTCGCTTTTTGACCATTCACCCACACGCCACCTTTACCGTCACTGTAAGTTCCGCCAGTTTTCCCACAGCTAAAATTGAACGCCTGCGGAGGGGCAGCCAATGCTGAGAGAGGGAGTAAGGCCACTGCGATAAGAAGCAACTTTTTCATGATGAACCCTCAGGTAAAAATACTAAATTAAGTTATTCACTATTCACCCATTTTTTCCAATCAGCACTATCTGGTTTTAAATAAATGAACCCCGCCCAACACGACATCCCCAATAGCCGTTTGCCAGCATGGGGAGTGTTATTGGTGATTATTGGCAGGTTTGTCTTTATCATCAAAAGACAAATATCGCGAAGAGTTGTCAGGAGTAATTATGGAAGTGAAATGTCCGGTGTGTGAAACCCCATTACAGCAAACAGACTCGGGCGCGCGCTGCGAAACCTGCCAGCAGGATTTTCGCCTGGAAGCCCACTGCCCGGATTGCCATAAGCCGCTGGAAGTTTTAAAAGCGTGTGGCGCAGTCGACTATTTCTGCCAAAACGGCCACGGATTGATTTCGAAGAAACGCGTCGATTTCGTGCCTGTTGCGAACTAAGTTCTAACTTTTCGCAACCGTTTTACGCTTGCGAGCAGGTTTCACCGGTGTAATGCCGGTGACCTGGCTTTCTACCCAACCATCCTCCAGACGCGTCGTTAGCGTATCTCCGGAATGCACTTGTTTGGTCTTTTTCAGCACTTTGCCGTCTGTCGCCGTAGTCACGCTATAACCACGCGCAAGGGTTGCCAGCGGGCTGACTGCTTCAAGCTGCGCAATAGCGGTGCCAAAGCGCTGGCGCGTATTGCTCAGGCGGGCAGTCACAACCTGCGATAAGCGATATTCAAGCTGTTGCAAGCGAGTCTGCGCACGGTGAATTCTTGGCTGCGGTTGTTGTTGATTCAAACGTTGCATCAGGCGTTGCTGCTGCTGAGTGGTGCGGCGCAGTTTGGCATCCATTGCTCCATTCAGGCGCTGTTGCAAGCGCTCGAGCGTAGTTTGCTGGCGAGCTAAACGCAGCTGTGGATGTTGTTGTTGCAAACGATGATGTAAGCGGGTGAAACGCTGCGAGCGCTGGGCGAGGTAGTAATCCATCGCCATTTCCATGCGTTGCTGTTGCGACTGAATCTGGCGTAACAGCTCCACCTGATTACGGCTAACAATTTCTGCCGCTGCAGAAGGGGTCGGAGCACGAACATCGGAGACAAAATCGGCGATCGTGACGTCAGTTTCATGGCCTACGGCGCTAACTACGGGAATTTGACTGGCAAATATGGCGCGAGCCACGCGCTCGTCGTTAAAACTCCACAAATCCTCCAGCGAACCACCGCCGCGCCCAACAATCAACACGTCGCACTCTTTGCGGAGGTTGGCCAATTCGATAGCACGCACGATTTGCAGTGGCGCATCGGCGCCCTGAACCGCAGTGGGGTAAATGATCACTGGCAACGAAGGGTCACGACGTTTCAGGATATGCAGGATGTCATGCAGTGCGGCACCGGTTTTTGAGGTAATGACCCCAACCTGATACGCAGGGGTTGGCAATGGCTGCTTATGAATTTGGTCGAATAAACCTTCAACGGTGAGGCGCTGTTTTAATTCTTCATACTGCTGCTGCAACAGCCCTTCACCGGCAGGTTGCATACTTTCTACGATGATTTGGTAGTCACCACGCGGTTCATACAGTGTGAGCGTGGCGCGCACCAAAACCTGCTGCCCGTGTTGCGGACGGAAGGTGACGCGACGATTGCTGTTGCGGAACATCGCCCCACGAATTTGAGCGGTATCGTCTTTGAGTGTGAAGTACCAGTGACCGGAAGCCGGTTGGGTAAAGTTGGAAATTTCACCGCTGATCCAGACTTGCCCCATCTCTTGTTCCAGCAGCATACGCACCGTCTGATTCAGGCGGCTGACAGTAAAAATTGCAGGGGTATTTTTCGTTGGCATGTGACCTGGATCAAATTCTAAATCAGCAAGTTATTCGGTCGATAGTACCTTTCGTATTCGTCTTGGCAAGGAGTTTTCTTAAAAAAGTGTGGATGCAATCGATTCCGCTCTGTATAATGCCGCGGCAATATTTTATCTGTTCTCATTCACCCCAGGTTGAGATATTGCCATGCTACGAATCGCTAAAGAAGCACTGACGTTTGATGACGTTCTCCTCGTTCCAGCTCACTCTACAGTTCTGCCTAACACGGCCGATCTCAGCACCCAATTGACCAAAACTATTCGTTTGAATATCCCTATGCTCTCAGCAGCAATGGATACCGTAACGGAAGCCCGTCTGGCCATCGCATTGGCTCAGGAAGGTGGACTTGGTTTTATTCACAAAAATATGTCTATTGAGCGCCAGGCTGAAGAAGTCAAACGCGTGAAAAAACACGAAAGTGGCGTTGTAACTGACCCACAGACCGTGCTGCCGACTACCACTCTGCACGAAGTTAAAGAACTCACCGCACGTAATGGTTTTGCGGGTTACCCTGTGGTCACTGAAGCCAATGAACTGGTCGGTATTATTACCGGTCGCGACGTTCGCTTTGTCACCGACTTAAACCAGCCTGTTAGCGTGTACATGACCCCGAAAGAGCGTCTGGTTACCGTGAAAGAAGGCGAAGCTCGTGATGTCGTGCTGTCTAAAATGCACGAAAAGCGTGTTGAGAAGGCGTTGGTCGTTGACGGTAATTTCCATCTGCACGGTATGATCACCGTAAAAGACTTCCAAAAAGCGGAACGTAAACCTAACGCCTGTAAAGACGACCAGGGCCGTCTGCGTGTTGGGGCGGCCGTAGGCGCAGGTGCGGGCAACGAAGAGCGTATCGACGCTCTGGTGGCCGCTGGTGTCGACGTTTTACTGATTGACTCCTCTCATGGTCATTCCGAAGGCGTTCTGCAACGTATTCGTGAAACTCGCGCTAAATATCCTGACCTGCAAATCATTGGCGGCAACGTTGCTACAGCCAATGGCGCGCGTGCGCTGGCTGACGCTGGTGTGAGTGCGGTTAAAGTCGGTATCGGCCCAGGCTCCATCTGTACCACTCGTATCGTCACTGGCGTGGGTGTTCCGCAAATTACTGCGGTTGCTGATGCTGTTGAAGCACTGGAAGGCACAGGCATTCCTGTTATTGCTGACGGCGGTATCCGCTTCTCTGGTGATATCGCTAAAGCTATCGCGGCGGGCGCATCTGCTGTGATGGTTGGCGGCATGCTGGCAGGAACTGAAGAATCTCCAGGCGAAATCGAACTCTACCAGGGCCGTTCTTTCAAATCCTACCGTGGTATGGGTTCTCTGGGGGCGATGTCTAAAGGTTCTTCTGACCGTTACTTCCAGACTGACAACGCAGCGGACAAACTGGTACCGGAAGGTATCGAAGGTCGCGTGGCTTACAAAGGCCGTTTGAAAGAGATCGTTCACCAGCAGATGGGTGGCCTGCGTTCCTGTATGGGTCTGACCGGCTGTGGTACCATCGACGACCTGCGTACCAAAGCGGAATTTGTACGCATCAGCGGTGCGGGTATTCAGGAAAGTCACGTCCACGATGTGACGATTACTAAAGAGTCCCCGAACTACCGTATGGGCTCCTGATTCTCCTCGCCCGGCTTTATGCCGGGCGATTTTCTTTATCTGTTTCACTTGCCTTGGAATAAGCGTCAATGACGGAAAATATCCATAAACATCGCATACTTATCCTTGATTTCGGTTCTCAGTATACTCAACTCGTTGCGCGTCGTGTGCGCGAGCTTGGCGTTTACTGTGAGCTGTGGGCATGGGATGTCACGGAAGCACAGATTCGTGATTTCAATCCAAGCGGTATCATTCTTTCTGGTGGACCGGAAAGTACTACCGAGCAGAACAGCCCACGAGCGCCTGAATATGTCTTTACTGCAGGTGTGCCAGTATTTGGTGTGTGCTACGGCATGCAGACCATGGCGATGCAGCTCGGCGGCCATGTTGAAGGTTCCAGTGAACGTGAGTTCGGTTACGCGCAAGTTGAAGTGAAAACTGATAGCGCATTGGTTCGCGGTATCGAAGATTCCCTGAGCGCCGATGGTAAACCGTTGCTGGATGTCTGGATGAGCCACGGCGATAAAGTCACTGCGATCCCGTCTGACTTCGTTACCGTTGCCAGCACCGAGACTTGCCCGTTTGCGATTATGGCAAACGAAGAAAAACGTTTTTATGGCGTACAGTTCCACCCGGAAGTGACCCACACCCGTCAGGGTCAGCGTCTGCTGGAGCGTTTTGTTCTGGATATCTGTGGCTGCGAAGCGCTGTGGACTCCGGCAAAAATCATTGAAGACGCGATTGTTCGTCTGCGTGAACAAGTGGGTAACGACAAAGTTATTCTGGGCTTGTCTGGTGGCGTGGATTCTTCCGTTACCGCTATGCTGCTGCACCGCGCGATTGGCGACCGTCTGACTTGCGTATTCGTTGATAACGGCCTGCTGCGTTTGAACGAAGCTGAACAAGTGATGGACATGTTTGGCGACCACTTCGGCCTGAACATTGTTCACGTTAAAGGTGAAGAACGCTTCCTGTCTGCGTTGGCGGGCGAGAACGAACCAGAAGCGAAACGTAAAATCATCGGCCGTGTGTTCGTTGAAGTGTTCGATGAAGAAGCACTGAAACTGGAAGATGTGAAGTGGCTGGCTCAGGGTACCATTTACCCGGACGTTATCGAATCTGCTGCCTCTGCGACCGGTAAAGCACACGTCATCAAATCTCACCACAACGTGGGCGGCTTGCCGAAAGAGATGAAGATGGGTCTGGTTGAGCCACTGCGTGAGCTGTTCAAAGACGAAGTACGTAAAATTGGTCTGGAACTCGGCCTGCCGTACGACATGCTTTACCGTCACCCGTTCCCGGGGCCAGGTCTTGGTGTGCGCGTATTGGGCGAAGTGAAGAAAGAATACTGCGACCTGCTGCGTCGTGCTGATGCCATCTTTATTGAAGAACTGCATAAAGCAGATCTCTACAACAAAGTAAGCCAGGCATTCACCGTGTTCCTGCCAGTTCGCTCCGTTGGCGTGATGGGCGATGGTCGTAAATACGATTGGGTTGTCTCACTGCGCGCAGTGGAAACCATCGACTTTATGACCGCGCATTGGGCGCACCTGCCATATGATTTCCTTGGCCGCGTATCCAACCGCATTATCAACGAAGTTAACGGCATTTCCCGTGTGGTTTACGATATTTCTGGCAAACCGCCAGCGACTATCGAGTGGGAATAACCCGTCTTTAGGCATAACTGTCACTATCTGGCAGTCGATTGCTGACAAAGGGTGATGAACGGATTTTGTAGGGTGGATAAGCGTTAGCGTCATCCACCATTTTCGCCAGTTTTGTCGGATGACGCTGCGCATATCCGACCTACGAAAAGGTTTGTCATCAGTCGAAGCCCATTTTTTAATGGGCTTTTTTTATGATGTAATTTAACCAAGCCGCGCATGCAGCCAGGGAAGGAGCTGTTTTTTGCGACTTAACATTCCGGCGATGGTGCAGGGGGCATTATCGGCAAGTGCAGGGCCAGCAAAATAGAGCCTTGAGCACTCAGCGCTGATATCGGTCAGCATCAAAACCACCAGGTCAGCCCCGGATGTGGTGACCCGCTGTTCCATCGCTAATTTAAGTTCATCCATAAGCGGTTCTACCTGGTCCAGCGAATATAATTCGAGTTGTGCAGCTAGCACTTTATTCCCCGAAATATCAAACATTTTACTGTCTTTATTCAGCAACTCTTCTGCGCTCAAACCGACAATATCTGTCTTCGCGGTCAGTAAATCACGAATGAAATCTTCCCGATCTACTTTTGCCAGAGAGCAGAGCTCATCAATGGCCTGGCGATCGTCGTCAGTGGTGGTCGGTGAGCGAAGTGCTACGGTATCACTCAACGCGGCTCCTAACAGCAAAATGGCTTCGCCAGGGGAAATCTCACGGCGAATAGCTGGGGTCATCAACTGCCATAACAAGGTCGCACTGCTGCCGACAGGTTTTATCCAGACTTCAGGGGGGAGTTGAGTGATTAGGCCGCCAAGACGGTGATGGTCGATAATCCCGACAACATTGCTTTCACTCAGTGACGCAGGCCCCTGAGCGGGTTCGGTGAAATCAACCAGCCAGACATCTTTGCCCGCCAGGGAATCATCAAGCAGCGGCGGAGGCGTCAGGCCCGCATGGCGAAAAATATAGGCTGTTTCTGGGTTTAATTCACCGAGGCGAAATGCCTGAGCATTTTGCCCTTTAATCGTCAGCCAACGCGCAGCCATGTATGCAGTGCAGACCGTATCGCTGTCGGGATTCAGATGGCCAAAGACATGTATCATTTAATCTCTCCTGGTCACAAATTTATTCTTCGCGCTTCATGGCGGGTCGTTAGAGTATAGGTCGCCATCCGCAGTCATTTCACAATGTTCAGGCGAGCAGAATCGACCACCTGTCTGGCGGTTAGAATATCAATGTTTTGAGGTGAGGCGTTACCGGCTAGTGTTATCCACAGACAAGCTGTTTTGCTGTGTTTCTACTTTGTCCTGATGATGGTACCAGGCACCGATAGCAGAGTAGACAAAACGGCCAAAAAGGAAGAGAAAACTGATGAGCAGAATAATGCGGGTCATACGATTGTTAAACTTATGTCGTCTTCGCATACTCGTAACCTGTGTCACGCAAATGAACCTTGATGTTTACCCGTCAACCGCGGGCGACGGTGGTATTTAGACACAGCGTTACTTGAAGGTCAAATGCCGGACATCTCAGAGTCATTTACGGAATCATTCACCCTTGTTATATGAGCATATCTTAATATTGGCTGATTAATATATATACAGTCATTGTTTTGAATTCTTTACTCAAGAAATGAAAACTCCGGCAAGAAGTTGATATAGATCACCTTCATCAGATAATCCCTAACTAAAATCTGCACTCCGTTCCATAGCAATATGGCTTATCGACCAGGCAGGATTCCTGTTCGGAGTTTACCCAGGCTGGATGACAGGGTTTTTGGCGACAATCAATGTATCTGGCAAGCTGGTATCAGAAATCTAAAAACAAATGGTGGGCGCTTCCTTTGGTGCTGCCGAGTATTCTGCTGCCCATCGCGATGTGGTGTAACGCCCATACCATCATGGATGGCGGGCTGGTGTTCCTGGTCTACATGCCGCTTGGTTTGATGACCGCATTTATGTTGATTTTCGGATGGGCAGCCCTGCCGGGAATTATGCTTGCGCTATCGATCTGCTTTATTCCATTTAGTGGTGAGTTTGCCCCATTAATTGCGGTCATACATTTCTTAATTCCCATAATGATAAGCTGGGGTGGCTATCGTATTTTCGTGCCCCGACGCAATTCAGTTATGTTTGGTGTCATCACCCTTACAGCACCACGCATGATTTGGTTGATACTGATCAACTCATTGATTTTTTGGGCTATCTACCAGTTTGGTATTTTCTTTGGCTGGTACCAGGTTGCGGGCCAAAACAGTGTAGAAAATCTTTTCCATGCCAGGACATTAATCAATTTTCAGGCAGTGCTGATTGGTTGTTTAACCGGTATACCGTTCTTTTATATCGTCATCCGGATGTGCCGCAATCCGCGTTTTGTTTTCTCGTTTATTTCGCGAATGAAAGCGCAGATGCAGTCGGGGGTGACGAAAACGGAGATGGCACTTTGGGCCGCATTTGTCGTCCTTCTGATTAGCCTGCTGTTATTGCCAAATAATGATTACAGCACCATTTTCACCACCGATTACACGCTAACGCTCATTCTGCCGATCATGCTGTGGGGGGCAATGCGTTTTGGTTTCCTGTTTATCACCACCATCTGGACCGTTATTTTAACTATCCTGTGCAGCGGTTTTCATAACTACTTGCCGCCCTACATGGGCTTTCAGCTCCATCTGGCTATAGCTTCATCGTGTTACGCCGTCTTCTCGGTGACTATTTATCTGATGGCGGTTGTCACCACTCGCCAGCGCTTTCTGCATAGAAAAGCACGCCGTGTTGCGTTTATTGACCCCGTCGTACAGATGCCAAATTTACGGGCACTTAACCGCGAGTTATCCACTCATCCGTGGTCGGCGTTAGCTTTTTTGCGTGTGCCAGAGCTAGAGCTTTTAGGGCGTAACTACGGCGTACAACTACGTATCCAATATAAGCAGCAGCTCAATGATTATCTGCAACCTTTCTTGAGCAATAACGAAAATGTTTATCACCTGTCAGGCCATGAATTGGCAGTGCGCGTAAATTATGATTCGTATCATGAGCGCATTGAGTCCCTTGATCAGCATGTGAAAAAATTTCGCTTTATGTGGGATGGCATGGCGATGCAGCCACAAGTGGGCATCAGTTATTGCCATATTCGCCAACCCGTCACCCACATTTACTACCTGCTGGGCGAACTCAGCACCATGGCTGACTTGTCGCTAACGACCCTAAAACCAGAAAGCTTGCAGCAACAGGGGTCAAACCATGTGCAGAACGCGGTGAGAAATAAAGTCGCAATGATGAACCGCCTGCAGATAGCGATTGATTCCGGAAGTTTCGTGTTGATGGTGCAGCGTATCGAAGGGATCCGCGGCGATAATTATCATGAAATATTGCTGCGTATGAAGGGCGATAACGCAGGGGATAATCTGTTTATGCCTGACGCGTTTTTGCCGGTGGCACATGAGTTTGGCTTATCTTCTAAAATCGATAGATGGGTATTAGAAGCCACATTGAAATTTATGAATAACCATCGGGAACAACTCCCCGGCAGCCGTTTTTCCATCAACTTAACTCCGGCATCGGTGGGACGATTGCAGTTCGCCAGTGAAGTGAAAAACTTGTTGAAATGCTACAGCATTGAACCCTGGCAGCTTATTTTTGAAATTACTGAAAGCAACTCGTTAACTAATATTGAACAGGTCAATGCGACGTTGAACGCATTACAAAATATGGGGTGCCGGATAGCGATTGATGATTTTGGTACCGGTTACGCCAGTTATGCACGTCTGAAAGATATTAATGCGGACATCCTCAAAATCGACGGCAGTTTTATTCGCAATATGATGACCAGTAGCCTGGATTATCAGATTGTGGATTCTATCTGTCAGCTGGCACGCATGAAAAAGATGCAGCTGGTGGCTGAGTATGTTGAAAGCGAACAGGTCAAAGCCGCCGTGCAAAGCCTCGGAATCGATTACGTCCAGGGCTATTTGATAGGACGCCCGCAACTGCTTGAAACTCTGCTTGAGCAGCCAGATAAGGCGTAGAAAGCAATAAACGCCCTGATGGGCGTTTTAGATGGCTGACAACGGTCATTAAACCGGTGTTGTAGGGGGGATAAGCGCTAGCGCCATCCACCATTTTCGCCTGTTGTTGCAGATAAAAGTGTCGGATGACGCTGCGCTTATCCGACCTACGAAGAGGTTTGTCATCAGTCTGAAACGCCCTGATGGGCGTTTATGCTTTTTGCTGTCAGGCAGCCACGTTCGGGCTGACTTCTTCTTCGATTGAGAGCCGCCATCCGGGAGTACTCTCCCAATATTGCTGTTCACGCTCTAAATCCAGCAACACCAGCGTGTTTTGGCTGAACCAGTCGTGTGGAAAACGCAACGTCCAATGGCTTTCATCCGTTTCCAGCACCAGAGTCGGTGGGGTGGTGGTGGCCTGGCGCTGGTTATTAAGCAACACGCCGAGGCGCAGGATCTGAATTAACGGCAAGAACTGCTTTTTCTTAAACAGGGTAAAGCGTGGTAGATCGTCAATCTTTATCGCTTTACGATGATAGCGCACCAGGGAAGCTATCAACATCTGCTGTTCCTGGTTAAACCCCGGCAAGTTGCTGTGTTGCAGAATATAAGCTGAATGGCGATGTAACCCGCTGTGATTAATATTCAGCCCCACTTCGTGCAGCATTGCAGACCATTTCAGTAGTGCGCCCATCTGGGGATTGGCCAGTTTCGGGTTTTGAATCTCCCACTGCTGATACATATGCTCGGTGGTTGTCAGTACCCGTTTAGCCTGATCACTATCGATATGGTACTGATCTGCCAGGCTTTGCGCGGTACGAATACGAATGTCCTGATGGCGGAAACGGCCTTCCATTTCATACAGCACACCTTCGCGAAGCGCTCCGTCAGACAGACGTAATTCACGAATTGCCAGTGAATCAAACACGCCGCAAAGAATCGCCAGACCCGGCACAAATACCGCTTTTCGTTCTTCGGATAACCCCGGCAGGCTCATGGCGCTGAAACTCTTGTACTTCAATACTTCATCGCGCAGCATTTCCAGGCGTTCAGGGGTAATTATTCCGTCTTTCTCACCCATATTCACCAGCACTTCATGAGCGGCTTTGATGGTGCCGGAAGCACCCATCGCCACATTCCAGCCTTGCAAGCGATACTGCCAGGAGAGATTCTCCAGTTTTTGCACTGCGGCAAGGCGCGCACGTTTGAAGTTTTCTGGCGTGATATTCCCGTTGGGGAAAAAGTTTTGCGCAAAGCTCACGCAGCCCATACGGCGGCTTTCGACCAGCTTCGGTTCAAAATCCTCGCCAATCACCAGTTCAGTGGAACCCCCTCCAATATCAATCACCAGTTTGCGGCCTTTTTCCGGCTGGGTATGTTCCACGCCCATGAAAATCAGACGCGCTTCTTCGTTACCGGAAATAATTTCAATCGGGTAGGGAATAACCTGCTCGGCGCGTTTCAGGAACGCTTCGGCGTTGACCGCCTGGCGCAAACTATGCGTACCGACAATACAGACATTTTCGGCTGAGAACCCTTGCAGGCGTTCAGCAAATAACGCCAGGCATGACAGCCCACGTTCCATCGCTTCTTCGCTTAACTCGTTATCAGCATTCAGACCATCAGCTAAGTGGACGCGTTGTTTCAGGCGCCCGATAATTTGCATCGCGCCATCAACCACACGGGCGATAACCATGTGGAAGCTGTTCGAACCAAGGTCTACCGCGGCAAATTCTTGCGGTCGTGGAGCGTGTTTTTTTATCGGCATGGCGTTATTCAGGTTGTTCCAGAGATTTGATGTAATCGTAAATCGCCAGTTGCGAGCGCACCTTGCGGCGGTTGCCACGCGGCACATAGCGATTACTGAGTTCTTTGTCGATGTAGCGCGCTTTCACCGTATCACTGAATAAAATTTCAATGATATCCAGCACCCGCTGTTTCAGGCGCGGGTCGAGAATAGCGACGGCTACTTCAATGCGGTAATCAATGTTACGGGTCATCCAGTCGGCGGAGGAGAGATAGACTTTCTTATCGCCACCATTTTCAAAAATATAGACGCGATCGTGTTCCAGATAACGGTCAACAATACTGATCACGCGGATGTTATCGCTGATGCCTTCCAGATTAGGGATTAACGAACACATTCCTCGCACCAACAGATTCACCTTCACGCCAGAGCTTGACGCAGCATACAGCCGGTCTACCAGCCCTTTATCGACCAGATTATTCAGTTTCAGAGTAATGCCAGACGGTTGTCCGTTTTGCGCATTGGCAATTTCTTTATCGACCAAATCGTACAGCAGGCGGCGCGAGTTTTGCGGCGAGACCATCAGGTGCTCAAAGGTCACCGGACGATACGGGTTTTCGATAAAGTTGAATACCCGGCGTACTTCATTAGTGATACGTGCGTCACAGGTCAGCAACGAATAGTCAGTATAAAGACGGGCGGTTTTCTCGTTAAAGTTGCCGGTGCCGATGTGGGCATAACGCACCACTTCCTCACCTTCTTTACGGGATATCAGGAATAACTTGGCGTGAATTTTCAGCCCAGGTGCGGAGAAAATAACGTGCACGCCGGCTTCCGTCAGGCGTTTTGCCCAATGAATATTGGCTTCTTCGTCAAAGCGCGCCTGCAACTCAACCACCACGGTGACTTTCTTGCCGTTATGCGCGGCGTGGATCATCGACTCAATGATGCGCGAGTCTTTTGCCACACGGTAAATATTGATTTTTATCGCCAGTACGCTGGGGTCGAACGAGGCCTGACGCAGCAATTCCAGCACATGCTCGAACGTGTGATACGGATAATAGAGCAGCACGTCGCGATTACGGATCGCATCAAAGCCGTTGCGGAATTTGTCGAACCAGATATGACGCAGGCGCGGCAGCGGTTTGTTGATTAAATTGGCTTTGCCGACATTCGGGAAGCTAATGAAATCTTTAAAATTGTGATACCGACCACCAGGAATAATAGAGTCGTAATTAGTGATGGTGAGCTTATTACGCAGCATTTCAACCATCGCGTCGGGCATATCTCGCTGATACACAAAGCGCACCGGTTCGGCGGTCAAACGCTGTTTCAGGCTTGATGACATCAGTTCCAGCAGGCTGGATTCCATTTCGGTGACCAGATCATATTCTGCGTCACGAGTCATTTTCATCGAATACGCGTTTAATGAGTCGTAATCGAAGAAGCCTTTAAAAATGTCGTCCAGGCAATAGCGCAGAATGTTATCCAGCAGGATCATCGGCTTGCGGCGGCGTGGTGCTTCCGGTGGAAGATTCACAAAACGCGGCACTTTATCGGACGGGATTTCCAGCAAGGCGTAGCGGATGTCGCTGCCCTGGATAATTTCTACCGCCAGATAGGTGTAATCATCTTTCAGGAACTGCACCAGGTCGGTGTCGTGGTTAATCAGAATCGGGGTGATGTGCTGGCGCAGATAATGTTTAAAGTAGTGGCGCAGCCAGTTTTGCTGATTTGGGGAAAGCTGGCGTTCGTTGATCAAAAATATCTGATTACGCGCCATTTCCAGCAGCAGATCGTTGTATAAGCCATCAAATTCTTGATCGGCTTTCAGCACCCGCGCCTGAATTTTATTGAGTAAATGACGCGAATTGGGCGCCGTACCTTGTTCTTCACTGATCAGAATGCGCCGTTTGAGTTCAGCGAAACGGACTTTGTAAAACTCATCAAGGTTATTCGAATAGATGCCGAGAAAACGCATTCGCTCAATCAACGGATTAATTTTGTCCGCTGCTTCCTGGAGCACACGTTCGTTAAAAGACAACCAGCTCAGTTCTTTTTCGATATACAGCTTATCCTGACCCATTAGCCCTCACTTGCGTTTTCGTGGACGTTAAATGCCGTCACGTTGGACATTATGGCGAGCTTTGGCGGGGATTGTCCAATGCTGGGGTCTGAATAACTTCAGGTATAGCGCATGACTCTGTGAGAAAGGAAACAGTCACAGGCGAAACTATAAATTAAAATAGCGTTTTAAACTGTAGTAGGAGTAGGGAATGTGGGAAACACGGGCGCTTGAACTGAACAACCAGGAGCTATGGAACTGGCATCAAGCCTGCCAGTTTGTCGATTACGCTTGTGCACATAACTTTAATACCGTGGTGATCGGGCAAACCGATCTGCTCGGCAAGCTTGTCACTCCGGCGGGCTACACTCCTGCGCAATACAATGACCGTATCTCCGTGCATCAGCGTTGCTGTTGCGTTTACCTGAATCGGCTTGCTCAGTATTGCAAAGCGCGCGGTCTGCGTTTTTATCTGCAGGCTAAAGAGCTAGGCTTTCCGGCTGATTTACTGCTCCATCAACCGCAATTATTCGATGGTCACGGCGGCCTGCGTTTTGATGTTGATTTCTGGAGCCAGTATCTGGCCGATAAACTGGCGCTGGTGTGCCAGCAGATTCCCGCGATAGATGGCCTGCTGCTGGCCATTTCCAATACTGACAGTCTGGTGCCGATAGCCACGCCTGACTGGAAAAAGAACGTAGCGCAGCAAAAAAAATCGGCCAGCTCGGCGCTTTATCGTTGCTGCTTTAATGCTGCCGCTCAGGTCATGGCTCGCCATCACAAACATCTGGTGCTGCGTCTTTTCCCCGCCAGTATCGACGGCGTTGAACCGGTTCTTGAAGCTATCACCGGTTTACCTGCTGATGTGGCGGTGTCGATAAAACTGACACCAGAACGCTTCTGGCCCGAATTCCCTAATAACCCGGCATTGCTGGCGATTACAGACCGTGAAGTCTGGGCGGAAGTCGATGCCGCAGGCGAAGAGGTCTGCTGGGGAAATCTGCCGTTTATCCGCGTTGATGAAATCCAGGGGCGATTACTGTGGTGCCGGGCCAGCAATCCGGCGATCAAAGGTGTGTTATGCAAAGCCAGTTGGGAAGGTATCGATAACCACTGTGTGATTGGCACGTTAAGTGAATTTAACCTGTTTAGCTGCGCCAAATTTCTCGATCCCCAGGCTCCGTCAGAGAATACCGCGCAACTGCTGAAACGTTGGTTACTGGAATGCTGGCAATGGCCGGCGGATGAACAACAGCTTCTGGTACTAATGGGGTTGTTTGAACAGGCGCATCAGGTGATTTACAGCGCTATTTATGCCCGCCACCATGTTTTTCATCGTCACAGCTTGTTGCCTGAAAGCTACGGCCAGGTGGTCTGGAGTTTGTACGGGCAACTTAACCGTAACCACTGGTTGCCCGGTTCTGCTGATGACATCGTCTTTGCAAGCCAGGATGCGGCAGGGGCTTCACGGAAGCTGTCGTTGATTGCTGCCGAGAAAGATCTCGCCTGGCAAGGGGCGGAAAATGTACAGCGCCAGGCATTAGAATTCGCGAAACATGCTGGCTTCCCGCCAGCATTAGCGCAACGCTGGCAAACGGAGTGGCAGGGGCTGTTTTTATATTGCCGGGCGTTTATTCATGCGCAGAAAGCCTTTTTCACCCTGCACTACGCGCGTGAAGTTGAAAACAACTGGAGCCTACGTGAAGTTTGCCAGGCCAATATTCAGGCTTTGTATGGCACCGCTCATGAGATGGAAGATTTCTGTGGCAAATGGAGTGACATTCCTCCGGCCATTCATGTGATGTTTGATGCCGGGCGCGCCCGCGCACTGGCCGGGAGTTTAAGCAAAGAGTTAGCGAAATTGTCAGGTTAGGGGGAGAAAAGGTGGATAAAGCAAAAGCTTTATCCACCTGATGACTAGATGTGTAAACGCAGTGATTCAACCAGGCAAAGAATGGCCATTGCTTGCCCGTATGGCATTGAGGTCAGAGGGATATTTCGGTAGTGGTCAAGGTCGTGACCCATCGCGGTACCAAATGAAACCTGCGTCAATTCCCCTTCTGGCGTGATGTGCTTGATAATCCCATCGGTGGCGCGTTGTGCGACTGGCAGCCAGTGGCTTTCCAGGTAACCCAGACGCACAGCTTTGAAGATCCCCGCCGCGAAGCCAGCACTGGCCGAAGCTTCAACATAGCTTTCAGGGTCATTAAGCAGCGTTGGCCACAGGCCATTTTCCGCCTGGCATTCGGCCAGTGCCGCGACCTGATTGCGCAAAACATTGCACAACTGGCGATACAGCGCGTCCTGCGGTGATAAATCTAACAACTCCAAAAACTCAGGAATGGCGAGCGTAATCCAGCTGTTGCCACGCGCCCACAGTGCGCCAGCAAAATGGTGTCGCCCTTCAAAGTTCCAGCCGTGATACCACAGCCCTGTTTTAGGTTCCGCCAGGTACTGAATATGCTGAGTAAACTGATACTTCGCTTCTTCAATCCACTCTGGTTTGTTGAGCATTTTGCCAATCTTAGCCAGCGGAAGAACTGCCATCATCAGCGTATCGTCCCAGATTTGCTGGTGGTGGTCGTTTTCATAAGTCACATGCTGGAAGCAGCCTTCATCGGTGCGTGGCAGCTGGTGCTGGAGCCAACGGCCCCAGGTTTCCAGGTATGGCAGCCATTGCGGATTTGGCTGCTCTTCATAACATAATGCCAGTGTCAGGAATGGGCAGGCAGTATTGACGTTTTTGACCGGAGTGCCTTCGGCAAAACGATCGCTAAACCAGAGGTCGATAAGCTCTTTGGCGCGCTCAGAGCCGCTTACTTGATAGTAGCGATATAAACCAAACAGGCCGATTCCGTGTGTCCATTCCCAGCCTGCCCAGCCTTTGGTATCAACAATTCGGCCATCACTGAGGCGTTGTAAAAAACGCCCGTCAGCGTCTTTGATGTCGACCAGACCACCAATCAGGCTATCAATCAGCTCAGTGGTGTGTTCACGGGTTGGGGATAACAGTGTCGTAGTCATGGTCTGTTCCTTAAACAGAAGTTGTAGCTGGAGTAATTTTGATTTCGTGGGTTGGACGATACGCCCAGTTAGCATTGCTGTGCGGGTGGCCGGTCAGGGTTTCGACAACCTCTTTGGTCTCAGGGCTGGCATCTTCCGGTTTCCCACCTGCACGTAAGCGTTCCAGTTCGCTGATCAGTACCTGGTGGCGTGACTGGCTGAGGCGGAAGCGGAAGGCACCGCACATCGCCATGACTGCCAACACGCCAGGGCCGACAACGAACACCCACCAGATACCATCAATGGCCGTGCTGCTTTGCGATGCCACACCTTTGGTAAAACCGAAAGACTCAAGCGCCAGGCCAACAATAAACAGTGCCAGTGCCTGGGAGAATTTGCGGGTCAACATCATGACACCGGCATAGATCCCTTCACGGCGCACGCCGGTATAAGCCTCATCGACATCAGGTAAGAAGTTGTACACGTTCCATGGAATGAGATAGGTACCACCACGCGCGATACCCATCATGACAGCCCCGCCAAGCACCAGCATGCCAATGGAGGCGTAGCTTGCGGAAAGTTGGCTGAAGTAGACCAGGCTTATCAAAATCATGCCGATAGCCGCTTTATACGCATGGCCGTTGCCGACGCGAATACACAGCCAGGTGAAAACAGGGATGGCGAGAAACTGGAACAAGGTCATCAGGCTCAGCGCCTGCGAAGCCAGACCGGCACTGATTTGCAGCACGTAGGTCATGAAGTGCATAAACAGCGAGCCGAAGATATCCAGTGCAACCGCGCCGCCGACATACATCATGATATGAATGCGGAAGGTCTTAAGGCGAAACGTTGACAACATTTCCCGATACAGCGATTTCAGCGTGTTGAGCAGCCCGGTTTGCGTTTGTGGCGGCGGCAGGTTGTCACGCTCCCAGGTGCCACGCCAGACGAAAATCCACGGCAGCGAGAACAGCACGGCGAAGGTAATACCGATAAGCATAAATGCCTGATCTTTATCAGCAACGTGCGCCAGAATTTGCCCAGGTATCAGTGCGGAAAGAAACGCGGTGGCTTGTGCAAACAGCATACGTGCACCCGACATTTTCGAGCGGGTTTCGTAGCGGTTGGTCATCTCCGCAGGTAGCGTATCGTAAGGCACCATCAGCAATGTGAAGACAGTGCTGAACAGCAAATAGGTGCCGAGATACCAGAAGTATCCGTAGCCACTCATCCACATCAAGGCGAAGGTCAGTGAGAACGGTGCGCCAATAATAAAGAACAGGCGGCGGCGTCCCCAACGGCTGCGAATGTTATCCGTGATGTAGCCCATCACCGGGTCGGTAATCCCATCCCAAATTTTGGCGATGGCAAAGATGGAAGCGGCAGCAGCAGGCGATAACCCGGCAACCTCAATATAGAAATACAGCAGCCAAAGGCCGGTAATGGTCATCGCGCCACTACCAAAAATATCGCCCATACCCCAGGCGAGAATATTTTTGGTTTTGACTTCCCTTCCAGCTGGAGCCGTGTTTTTTGTCGTTGTGTCCATTGTTCTTATCTCGTGTCGATAAAAAAGGAGTTCGGCATCTACGGTACGAAGTGTGGGCCGCAGTCTCTATGGCGACAGGAAGGGTTTTGTCCGGTAATGCGAAGGGGGTGGGGAAATATCGAATGTGTATTCATCGTTCCCCTGGTATTTGAGCGGCGTAGAAGCCAGAAAGGGCAATAAAGTGTGATCTGTGTCACTAATGGAAAAATGCTGCTTAAACCTGATGTGATGAAGATCACCTTTTACCCCAGGGCAAAAGGTATTTTGCGAGTCAGGCAGCATTCCTGCTAATCAGCTATTGCGGCGCGGTGGAGTGCTGAGAAGGGGCATGGTGAGATGTCTGGGTCTATTACATCGAGTGATGAGAGAACCATGAAACTGACTCTGACCCCGCAGTGGGCGAATACTGACGATAAGAATCACGATACGCTCCGCTTCCAAAAAGCGCTGGATACTTTGGCGCAACAGGGGGGAGGAACGCTGGAAGTTGAAAGTGGCTGTTACAGACTGGGTGGTCTGACACTTGGCTCCAATATTACGCTCAGTTTGCAGGCTGGTGCTGAGTTGTGGGTCAGCGATGACGGCCAGGACTTTGGGCAAGCCACCACTAAAAGCCAGGCGGAATGCTCGCGCTGGGCATTCTTATACGCCTATGGTGCGCATAACATCACCATCTGTGGCGCCGGGAAGATTAATGGCAATGCTGACGGCTGGTTTGATGCACAGGCCGATGATATGGGCTATCGCAAGCCTGCCGAACAGCGCCCGCGCATGATTGTTTTTGAAGATTGCCGTCACGTACAACTCCGCGACTTTACTATCGAAAATGCCCCAATGTGGACGATTCATCTGGTGGCGTGTGAGCTGGTAAAAGTACATGGCATCACCATCGATAACGATCTTTCACTGGCTAATACCGATGCACTGGATATCGACAGTTGCCAGCAAGTGCATATCAGCAATAGTCATTTCAGCGCCGCCGATGACACTATCTGCCTGAAGACGAGCCGTAAACCGGCACCGTTGCAACGCCCGACGCGCCATGTGGTAGTGAACAACTGCACGTTACGTTCCAAAAGTTGTGCGGTAAAAATTGGTACTGAAACCTGGGAAGACATTGAAGATATTTGTGTCACCAACTGTGCCATTTACGAATCAAACCGCGCCATCGGGATTGTCTCCCGCGACGGCGGACGCTTACGACGCATGATCTTCAGTAACATCACTTTTAACTGCGAGATGGTGCATGCCTGCCATTGGGGTAAGGCTGATCCAGTCTACTTGTCTGCCCGTTTCCGTGACCCAGCGATTCAACCTGGTGCGATTGAGTTTATCCAGTTCCGTGGTTTAACCGGCGTGAGTGAAGGGGCGGTTAATTTACACAGCGAGCAACCAGGACTGGTGCGCCAGGTAATCATTGATGGTTTGCAACTCACCCAAAGCATCAGCGCCTCACCGGAGCAGGGTTTATACGACATTCGTCCACCCTGTAACCCGCTTTCGCCAACGGGTATGGGGCTGGACAACGCCTGGTGTCTTAATCCTGATACGCAGCGTGCTTACGGTGTTGAGGCTTATCCCGGTGGTTTGCCCGCGCTGTATTGCTGTGGAGTGAATGGCCTGACGCTGCGCAATATCGATGTTTTTCGTCCACAGTCTCTACCTTCCGACTGGAACGAACAGGCTGTGGTATTGGTAGAGTGTGATGGAGTAAAACAAGATGTCTGATTTCGCATGGCTGGGTGGAGTTGCTGCCTGCTGCACCACCGGTTCTTTTGCCCTGCAAGTGATTCATATCCTGAAAAATCGCGATACTAAAGCGATCTCTCTGAGTATGTATCTGGTGTTTGTTTTTGGGGTGTTATGTTGGTTGCTTTATGGGCTAACAAGCGGTGATATGCCGCTGATGATCGCCAACGGTATCACCCTGTTGTTAGCGGCGACCGTGTTAACAATGAAGGTGATGAACGAACGAGCGAAATAAGCGGGATACTGCCTTCTCTGTTGAGGAGAAGGCAGTTGATTTACTCGTCTGCAGCGTGGCCTTGCGGTGGTAATTCTTTGCCATCAAGCCAGGCGCTGTTTTCACGCATCTCCAGCCGCCCCTCAATAAACCAGGAAACGACTAACGGATAAATTGCGTGTTCTTGATTCTGCACGCGAGCGGTGATGTCTTCTTCGTCATCACCTTCAAAAACAGGCACTTCGGCTTGCAGAATAACCGGGCCACCATCCAGTTCTTCGGTGACAAAATGCACCGATGTCCCATGGACTTCATCACCGTTTTCCAGCACCTGACGATGGGTATGCAGGCCGGGATATTTCGGCAACAGAGAAGGGTGGATGTTAATCAAGCGCCCGGCATAATGCCCGACAAACTCTGGGCTCAAAATACGCATGTAACCTGCCAAAACCACCAGATCCGGGGCGTAAGCGTCGATCTCAAGCATTAACTCACGATCGAACGCTGCGCGATCGACGAACTGGCTGGCGGTTAACGCGTGAGCAGGAATTTCTGCTTCACGCGCACGTTCAAGCCCAAAAGCTTCGGTTTTATTACTGAATACAGCCGCTACAGTGCCATTAATCTTTTTAAGCTTGCAGGCATCAATGATTGCCTGAAGATTGCTTCCGTTGCCGGAAACCAGCACTACAATGCGTTTCATCACTCAATAACCACGCGCTCAGAGGAATCGGAAGCTTTGATACTACCGATTTTCCAGGCGTTTTCACCTTTTGCATTCAAAAACTCAACCGCTTTGTCCGCTTCAGCAGCAGGCAGCGCAATCAGCATACCCACGCCACAGTTAAAGGTGCGGTACATTTCATGACGGCTGATATTTCCGGCTTGTTGCAACCAGCCGAATACCGCAGGCCACTGCCATGAAGACTCAGTGATAATCGCCTGAGTGTTGTCTGGCAGAACGCGTGGGATATTTTCCCAGAAACCGCCACCGGTCAGGTGAGCAATCGCGTGAACGTCAACCTGTTCAATCAATTCCAGAATCGACTTCACGTAAATGCGCGTCGGTTCCAGCAGGTGATCTGCCAGCGGTTTGCCTTCTAATTCGGTAGTCAGTGGGTCAGTACCGCTCACTTCCAGCACTTTACGCACCAGAGAATAACCGTTGGAATGCGGGCCACTGGAAGCCAGCGCAATCAGCACATCGCCATCGGTCACTTTGGAGCCGTCGATGATTTCAGATTTCTCGACCACGCCGACACAGAAACCAGCCACGTCGTAATCTTCACCGTGGTACATGCCCGGCATTTCAGCAGTTTCACCGCCGACTAATGCGCAGCCAGATTGCAGACAACCTTCGGCAATACCAGTAATGACGCTTGCAGCCGTTTCGACTTCAAGTTTGCCCGTTGCGTAATAATCGAGGAAGAACAGCGGTTCAGCACCCTGAACGACCAGGTCGTTCACACACATGGCCACCAGGTCGATGCCGATTGTGTCGTGACGTTTTAAATCCATAGCCAGACGCAGTTTAGTACCCACACCGTCGGTGCCGGAAACCAGCACAGGTTCACGATACTTCTGCGGTAACGCACACAGCGCACCGAAACCGCCCAGGCCACCCATCACTTCCGGGCGGCGGGTCTTTTTCACTACACCTTTGATTTTATCGACCAGAGCGTTACCAGCATCAATATCAACACCGGCATCTTTATAGCTAAGAGAAGTTTTGTCGGTCACTGCTAAGTCCCCGCGGATGGGTTAGGAATAAAAAACGCCGCAATTCTAACAGTGCAGGCAAACGTTTGCGAGCCCCTTATTCAGCAGGATGTAATTATTGTTGATATATACTCATTCCAGTCTCGTTGATCTTGATCAACCCCAATCGGTGCCAATTCCTGTGGCACCACCATCAAAAAGCGGTATAATCCGGCGATTTTTTTTGTGGTGGCCAACTATCTCGGGGAGAAAGAGTATGAAGATCGTGGAAGTCAAACACCCACTCGTCAAACACAAGCTGGGCCTGATGCGTGAGAACGACATTAGCACCAAACGCTTTCGTGAACTCGCCTCAGAAGTTGGCAGCTTGCTAACTTACGAAGCCACGGCGGATTTGGAAACTGAAAAAGTCACTATCGAAGGCTGGAATGGCCCGGTAGAAATTGACCAGATCAAAGGCAAAAAGATTACCGTTGTGCCAATTCTGCGTGCCGGTTTGGGCATGATGGAAGGCGTGCTGGAAAACGTTCCAAGCGCACGTATCAGCGTAGTGGGTATCTATCGTAATGAAGAAACCCTGGAGCCAGTGCCTTACTTCCAGAAACTGGTTTCTAACATTGAAGAACGTATGGCGCTGGTGGTTGACCCAATGCTGGCAACCGGCGGTTCTATGATTGCTACTATCGACCTGCTGAAGAATGCCGGTTGTACCAGCATTAAGGTGCTGGTTCTGGTAGCAGCACCAGAAGGTATCGCGGCACTGGAAAAAGCGCACCCGGACGTAGAGCTGTTTACTGCTTCTATCGATCAGGGCCTGAACGAGCACGGATACATTATTCCGGGTCTTGGCGATGCGGGCGATAAGATTTTTGGTACCAAATAATGCTCTTCATCTTTCGAATTGCTGATGCGTTGGCTGCCTTTGCTCACCTTGGTCACGTAGCAAATCTACGCTCCCAGGGATTTGCGCAGTTGCCGCCTTCCTGCAATCCGAAATCTATTGAGCATTAAAAAATTGAGCCGACTTTGAGAGTCGGCTTTTTTTTGACTAAAACACAACAACACCATCATTCAGAGGACAACATTATGACGCGCCGCGCCATTGGGGTACACGAAAGACCACCCCTGCTGCAAACGATACCGTTAAGCTTACAGCACCTGTTCGCTATGTTTGGAGCTACCGTTCTGGTGCCATTCCTGTTCCACATCAACCCGGCTACGGTTTTGCTGTTTAACGGGATCGGGACGCTGCTGTACCTCTTTATTTGTAAAGGCAAAATCCCGGCGTATCTCGGTTCAAGTTTTGCGTTTATTTCGCCAGTACTGTTGCTGTTGCCATTGGGTTATGAAGTGGCGCTGGGCGGCTTTATTATGTGCGGTGTGTTGTTCTGTATCGTGGCGTTGATTGTGAAAAAAGCCGGTACCGGCTGGCTGGATGTGATGTTCCCTCCGGCGGCAATGGGCGCAATTGTGGCGGTTATCGGCCTGGAACTGGCACGTGTTGCCGCAGAAATGTCAGGCCTATTGCCAGCTGCGGGTACCGAACCGAATACCACCAGCATCATGATCTCGCTGGTAACGCTGGGTGTGACGGTATTTAGCTCAGTCTTGTTCCGTGGTTTTCTGGCAATTATCCCCATTCTGATTGGCGTGCTGACTGGCTACGCGCTGTCATTTGCCGTCGGGATTGTGGATACCGCGGCGATTGCTCAGGCTCCGTGGTTTGCACTGCCAACCTTCTACACGCCGCGCTTTGAGTGGTTTGCCATCTTCACCATTTTGCCAGCAGCGCTGGTGGTTATCGCCGAGCACGTCGGGCACCTGGTGGTGACGGCGAATATCGTCAAAAAGGATCTGATCCGCGACCCAGGTCTGCATCGTTCGATGTTTGCTAACGGTCTTTCCACCGTGATTTCCGGTTTCTTCGGCTCTACGCCGAACACCACTTATGGTGAAAACATTGGCGTTATGGCGATCACCCGCGTGTACAGCACCTGGGTTATCGGCGGTGCGGCGATTATCGCGATTCTATTGTCGTGTGTCGGTAAACTGGCGGCGGCGATCCAAATCATCCCGGTTCCGGTAATCGGCGGTGTTTCTCTGTTGCTGTATGGGGTGATCGGCGCTTCAGGTATCCGCGTGCTGATTGATTCGAAAGTGGATTACAACAAAACGCAAAACCTGATCCTGACCGCTATCATTCTGATCGTTGGCGTCAGCGGTGCGACCCTACATATTGGTGCGGCTGAGCTGAAAGGGATGGCGCTGGCGACTATCGTCGGTATTGGTCTGAGCCTGATCTTCAAATTGATCAGTATCCTGCGCCCGGAAGAAGTGGTGCTTGATGCAGAAGAAACCAACGTAAAACCGTAGTTTTGATGCAAGCCGGGCGACGTGTGCGCCCGGTTCTCCTGATCGCCAATTCTGTGATAGACTCTCTGCGTTTTTCTGCCTGTTATGGTTGAGGTAATTCTGAATACGCCGGCACAGCTATCACTGCCACTCTATTTGCCTGATGACGAAACTTTTGCAAGTTTCTGGCCGGGTGATAACCCTTCTTTACTCGCCGCACTCCAGTCCGTGCTCCGTCAGGATCACAGCGGATATATCTATTTCTGGTCGCGAGAAGGAGGAGGACGTAGCCACTTGCTTCATGCAGCCTGTGCGGAACTCTCGCAACGTGGCGAAGCCGTTGGCTATGTGCCTCTCGATAAACGCACCTGGTTTGTTCCGGAAGTGCTTGATGGCATGGAACAGCTTTCGTTGGTGTGTATCGACAATATTGAGTGTGTTGCGGGCGACGAACTGTGGGAAATGGCGATTTTTAATCTCTATAACCGCATTCTGGAATCTGGCAAAACGCGGCTGTTAATTACCGGCGATCGCCCACCGCGCCAGCTCAACCTGCAATTGCCCGATCTCGCATCACGCCTTGATTGGGGCCAAATCTATAAGCTGCAACCGCTTTCCGATGATGACAAACTCCAGGCGCTGCAATTGCGATCCCGACTTCGTGGTTTTGAATTGCCCGAGGACGTGGGGCGTTTCCTGCTAAAACGTCTGGACAGGGAAATGCGTACGCTTTTTATGACGCTTGATCAGCTTGATCTGGCTTCGATTACAGCGCAACGTAAATTGACTATCCCGTTTGTGAAAGAGATTTTGGGGCTGTAAAACCACCCTCATCCCGGCCTTCTCCCTGAGGGAGAAGGAGAAAACCAATTCCCTCTCCTGTGGGAGAAGGAGAAAACCAATTCCCTCTCCTGTGGGAGAAGGAGAAAACCAATTCCCTCTCCTGTGGGAGAAGGAGAAAACTAATTCCCTCTCCTGAGTGCGAAGGAGAAAACTAATTCCCTCTCCTGAGTGCGAAGGAGAAAACAGGGAAATTCCCTCTCCTGGGGGAGAGGGTTAGGGTGAGGGCGTTAAATCACTAAATTACAAAATCTCCAGCACCGACTCCGGCGGGCGGCCAATTCTTGCTTCGCCATTCGCCAGCACAATCGGGCGTTCAATCAATTTTGGATTCTTGACCATCGCCTGAATCAATTGATCCTCGCTTAATGTCGGCTCAGCCAGATTCAACTCCTTGTATAAATCCTCTTTCTGACGCATCAGGTCACGTGCGCTGCCAAAACCCAGTTTGCTCAGCAATGATTCTATCGTTGCGGCATCGGGCGGGGTTTCCAGATACAACACCACTTCAGGTTCTATGCCATTCGCTTTCAGCAGGCTTAATGTTTCACGGCTCTTGGAGCAGCGTGGATTGTGATAAATAGAAACAGTTGTGGACATCGTAACTCCTGTTACATCTTCGAATACTGAAGGAAACGTTTTTGCAATTCGCGGAACTGATCGATTCTCGCGTCATAACGCGCTTGTTGCAAACTACCCAACTTAACTTGTGCGCTGGCACCACTGAGCAGCGTAATAGCCTGATCGAGTTTCCCGACCAGCGCCATAACTTCGGCACGAGCGGCGAGTTCTTGATCGCGATTACCCAACGCAGCCTGGGTTTGCGCTAACAAGTCCCAACCGTTGCTGTCGTCCGGATGAGCAAAGGTATAGCGATTAAGAATTTCTGCTGCCTGGTTAGGCTGGCCCGCCTGCACGTAGGCGTTGGCAAGGTTTAGCTGCAACACCGGGTTTTGTTTCAGGCCTGGGGCGTTCTTCAGGCGATTAATCGCATCTGCGGTTTTCTTCTGCCCAAGGTCGATATCGGTCGATAAATCGAGATACCACTCATTAGCCGGCTGCGCTGAGAGTAGCGGTTGCAATAGCTTGCGCGCCTCATCCCATTTTTCTGCCCCCATTGCCTGAAGCGCACGGCCATAAGTGGCGGCATGCTGTTCACGGATATTGCCCTTCGACCAGCTATCCAACAAATCATTGGTTAACTGATTACGACCAGAGTTGTACATCCCAAGCGTACGGGCTTTTGCCATGTAAAAATCTTCAGAAGATTGCACCACCACTGGCCGCATTTGGTTGGCGCGGTTACGGGCATCTGATAAACGGCTTTCTGGTAATGGGTGAGTAAGAAGAATTTCCGGCGGACGCGAGGAATAACGTGACTGGTCGAGGAGTTTCTCCAGGAATGTCGGCATCGCTTGCGGATCAAAGCCCGCGTGCTGCAACACCTGAATCCCGATGCGGTCAGCTTCCTGTTCGTTCTGTTGTGTAAAGCTGATCATGCCCTGCTGCGTTCCCGCAAGCGTACCGCTAAGTGCCGCCATACCCGCTTGTGGGCTAGCCATCGCCAGTAAAATGGACCCTAACGCACCCACCCAAGTCAGAGGGGCGTTCTTTTTCTGATCTTCCATGGCACGCGCCAGGTGGCGCTGCGTAACGTGTGAAATTTCGTGCGCCATAACCGAGGCGAGTTGGCTTTCATTATCGGCATAACGGAACAGGGCTGAGTGCAGCACCACATTTCCGCCGAAGAAAGCAAAGGCGTTAATTTCGTCGTTGTTAATCAGGAAGAAGTGGAACGGGGTCTTAACCGAATTGGCATTACTCACCAGGCGCATGCCGAGTTTATTAATGTACTGTACGAGTAAAGGATCATTGATTAATGGGGCGCTGCCTCGCAGTTGGCGAACATAATAGTCGCCCATCTGCAATTCCTGGCCGATTGACAGGGTGCTTGAGGCTGAAGTTCCCATATCTGGCAGTTGATCGGTCACATCAGCAAACGCTGGTGTGACCGGACCCGCAAGCAAAGCTGCCATCAGTGTTGCAACCAGCGATTTTTTCAACTGCTTGAACATACGTCCTGTCCTGTTTAATCAAAGTTAATCTTCGACAAGTGTTACCTGATTTTGTTCGCACTCTACGATGAACTCTAACTCACCGCATGACTAAGACATATCTTATCTGCGTCAATTTTAAACTGCTATTGAACAGCGATAAAAAGCGAAGTCTTTATTGTGACATTTAGATACAATCGATCCTCGCACAATGCTGTCAGGGAAGGGATGTATGCTCGAAATGTTGTTGCAGTGGTATAGACGGCGGTTTAGCGACCCCGAGGCTATCGCACTGCTGGTCATTCTGGTTGCAGGATTTGTTATTCTTTTCTTCTTCCATGGGCTGTTAGCGCCGTTATTGATGGCGATTGTGTTGGCTTATTTGCTGGAGTGGCCCACTGCGCGTCTTCAGCATGTCGGGTGTTCCCGTACCTGGGCGACGACAATTGTTCTGGTGTTATTTGTTGGTATTTTGTTGTTATTAGTCTTAGTGGTGGCTCCCGTCGCCTGGCAACAGGGTATCTACTTGATTCGTGACATGCCGGGGATGCTGAATAAACTCTCTGATTATGCCGCAACGCTGCCGAAGCGTTATCCGGCGCTGATGGACGCGGGCATCATTGATGCGATGGCGGAAAATATGCGTGGGCGCATGATAGGCATGGGCGATCAGGTGGTGAAGTATTCGCTTGCCTCTTTAGTTGGCCTGCTAACGCTAGCTATTTATCTGGTACTCGTCCCGCTAATGGTGTTCTTCCTGGTCAAAGATAAAGAGCAGATGCTGAATGCTGTGCGCCGCGTGTTACCCCGAAATCGTGGGCTTGCGGGGCAGGTGTGGCTGGAGATGAACCAACAAATTACCAACTATATCCGCGGTAAAGTGCTGGAAATGCTGGTTGTGGGTGTGGTGACGTACATTGGCTTTGTGGTGTTTGGCCTGAATTACTCGTTGCTGCTGGCGGTACTGGTCGGGTTCTCGGTGCTGATTCCCTACATTGGCGCATTTGTCGTGACTATTCCGGTAGTGTGTGTCGCTTTATTCCAGTTTGGCCTTGGCACTGAGTTCTGGACGCTGTTTGCCGTCTACTTAATCATTCAGGCACTGGATGGAAACTTGCTGGTGCCGGTGCTATTTTCCGAGGCTGTTAACCTGCACCCGTTGGTCATTATTCTGTCGGTGGTGATTTTTGGTGGACTGTGGGGGTTCTGGGGGGTGTTCTTTGCTATCCCACTTGCCACGCTGATTAAAGCGGTGGTGCATGCCTGGCCAGATACTCTGCTTATCGACGACAAGCCAAATTAGAGACAGTAAAAAGCCGACGTTAAGTCGGCTTTCAGATTGCTGGCAAAGGGTGATAAATGTGTTTTGTAGGGTGGATAAGCGTTAGCGTCATCCACCATTTACGCCAGTGGTGTCGGATGACGCTGCGCTTATCCGACCTACGAAGACGTTTGTCTTTAATCGGGTGATGCGCTAATTAAGCGTTTTCTTTCAGCCAGTTCACCACAATATCGTGATGGTTACTGGTTTTAAAATCATCAAACACTTTCTCGACTTTCCCTTCGCCATCAAGCAGGAAGCTAATACGATGGATGCCGTCGTAAGTTTTACCCATAAACGATTTCTCGCCCCACACCCCAAATTGTTCGCAGACTTGATGGTCTTCATCAGAAAGCAGGGTGAAGTTAAGTAACTCTTTTTCGGCAAAACGTGACAGTTTTTCTGGTTTGTCGGTGCTAATACCCAGCACTTCTACACCCTTCTTTTTCAACTCGTCCATGTTGTCGCGCAACCCGCATGCTTGCACGGTACAGCCTGGCGTCATTGCTTTAGGATAGAAATAAACCAGAACGCGCTGTCCCTGGAAGTCGGTTAAATTTATTTGCTCACCGTCTTGATCGGGTAAGCTAAATTTCGGTGCGATATCACCGGCTTTCAGTGGGCTCATTACAACTCTCCGTCTTAATCATCTTGCTGTGGATAATTCACAACGTTAATACTGCCCTGTGCTTTGAGTTCTGTACAGAGGGCCTTGAACTCATCTTCGATCCGGCTCGCATCTTCTGAGGCGGGACTATGCGCAGTAATCTGAATATAAAGCTGTGCTGGTTGGCCATCTTGAGTCGGTTGGGTACGAGAACTCAGTTCGGCAATATTCATATGGTGAATATCAAACAGATTGGTGAAGCGTTCGATTAAATGAGGGGAATCAGTGACTTCCACCTGTACCCAGACTGTCGCTGGCATTGCTGGGCGTTCTTGCGCGGCGGTACGCTTCATGACAATCAGCAAATCCAACTCTGCGCCCTTCAGGGGGAGAGTCGATTCAATCAGGGTAATCGCATTCCAACTGCCTGACAGCAGCATAATAAACGTGAACTCTTCACCGAGCATAGCCAGGCGACTGTCTTCAATATTACAGCCGCAACTGCTCACATGGCGGGTGATGGTATTAACAATACCAGGTCTATCCGCCCCAAGGGCCGTAATGACCAAATAATGGTGTGGTGAGGGAGTCAAACGTATTCTTCCTGTGAATCGGTGAGATATCATAAGGAAAGCATAAAAAAAACCTGCGTACAACCGTGTAGCGTCACCTGGTGACTTGCTTTTGATCCTGCACCAAACGTACCATTGAGACACTTGTTAGCACAGAGGATGGCCAATGTTCACTGGAAGTATTGTCGCGCTTGTGACGCCGATGGATGAGAAAGGTAATGTCTGCCGGTCAAGCCTGAAAAAACTGATTGATTACCATGTTGCCAGCGGGACTGCGGCGATTGTCTCGGTGGGGACCACCGGAGAGTCTGCTACGTTGAGCCATGAAGAGCACGGTGATGTGGTTCTGATGACGCTGGAGCTGGCCGCTGGCCGTATTCCGGTTATCGCAGGGACTGGCGCAAACGCCACCTCTGAAGCTATCTCCCTGACTCAGCGTTTTGAAAATAGCGGGATCGTCGGTTGCCTGACGGTAACGCCTTACTACAACCGTCCAACTCAGGAAGGACTGTTCCAGCACTTCAAAGCGATTGCTGAAAGCACCGACCTGCCGCAGATGCTGTACAATGTTCCTTCTCGTACCGGTTGTGACATGCTGCCTGAAACAGTAGGCCGCCTGGCGCAAATCAAAAATATTATCGGTATCAAAGAAGCTACCGGGAACTTAACTCGAGTAAATCAGATCAAAGAGCTGGTTGAAGATGACTTCATCCTGGTTAGCGGCGACGATGCTAGTGCACTGGACTTCATGCAATTAGGTGGCCACGGTGTGATTTCTGTGACGGCAAACGTAGCCGCGCGTGAAATGGCAGAAGTGTGTAAACTGGCCGCCAATGGGCAATATGCGCAAGCGCGCGTTATCAACGAACGTTTGATGCCGCTGCACAATAAATTATTTGTTGAACCCAACCCTATCCCAGTCAAATGGGCATGTCGGGAGTTGGGACTTGTGGCAACCGATACCTTACGCCTGCCAATGACACCGCTGACTGAAGCCAGTCGTCCGGTGATTATTAGCGCGCTCAAGCATGCCGGTTTGCTGTAAAGTTTAGGGAGATTTGATGGCTCACTCAGTACAGAAGTCGATGGTGGCGAAAGTTGCAGTGGTTTCGTTAGCCATGCTGTTGGCAGCATGCAGCACCGACCAGCGTTATAAGCGCCAGGTTAGCGGTGACGAAGCCTACTTAGATGCAGCACCACTTGCGGAAATCCATTCTCCGGCGGGGATGATCCTGCCGGTGCAGAACGGTGAATATAATGTTCCGGTCACCAACGGCAGCGGCGCAGTAGGCAAAGAGCTGGATATTCGTCCGCCAGCTCAACCTCTGGCATTAGTCAGTGGCGCGCGCACTCAGTTTACTGGGGATACCGCCACGCTGATGGTTGAAAGTGCGCGTAGCGCAACGCTGTGGCCGCAAGTTGTCAGTGTTCTTCAGGCAAAAAACTACGGCATTGATAAACGTGATGACGCGAGCCAGACTCTGTCCACTGAGTGGGTAGAATGGAACCGTGCTGATGAAGATCAACAGTACCGTGGGCGCTACCAGATCAGTGTGAAACCGCAGGGCTATCAACAAGCTGTGGTGGTTAAACTGCTGAATCTGGAACAGGCTGGCAAGCCAGTTTCTGACGCTGCATCCCTGCAGCGTTACAGCGCAGAAATGTTGAACAGCATTAGCGCAGGCCTGGATAAAACCCAGACTGACCAGCAGAACGCGAAAGACAACCGTGCAGCGACGCAACTTGATGTGCAAAGTGCCGCTGACGACACTGGCTTACCAATGCTGGTAGTGCGTGCTCCGTACAACGTTGTTTGGGGCCGTTTACCTGCAACGCTTGAGAAAGTCGGCATGAAAGTCACCGATGCTACGCGTTCAACCGGTAGCGTGGCGGTGACCTACAAACCATTGTCTGATAGCGCATGGCAAGATTTAGGGGCGAAAGACCCAGGTCTGTCCAGTGGCGACTATAAACTGCAAGTGGGCGACCTCGATAACCGCAGCAGTCTGCAGTTCATCGATCCAAAAGGTCACACGCTGACGCAGTCCCAGAACGATGCTCTGGTCGCTGTATTCCAGGCAGCATTCAGCAAGTAACTTTTAGAGGCCAGAGCAATCTGGCCTTTTTTCTGCCAGGCTACGCAAACGTGTGCGTAGCGATGGATAACGAAATTTTTAGTTAAATCACACCTGGAGTAAGAAAGATGCAAAAGCAAGCTGAGTTGTATCGTGGCAAAGCGAAGACCGTATACAGCACGGAAAACCCGGATCTGTTGGTGCTCGAATTCCGCAATGATACGTCAGCAGGGGACGGTGCCCGCATCGAACAGTTCGACCGTAAGGGCATGGTGAACAACAAGTTTAACCATTTCATTATGGCCAAACTGGAAGAAGCTGGCATTCCTACGCAAATGGAAGCACTGCTCTCCGACAACGAAATACTGGTGAAGAAGCTCGATATGGTGCCGGTTGAGTGCGTTATCCGCAACCGTGCTGCGGGTTCATTGGTTAAACGCCTGGGTATTGAAGAAGGCATTGAACTGAATCCACCCTTGTTTGATTTGTTCCTGAAAAACGATGAGATGCACGACCCGATGGTCAACGAATCTTATTGCGAAACGTTTGGTTGGGTGAACAAAGAGAACCTGGCGCGTATGCGTGAGCTGAGCTACAAAGCTAACGACGTGCTGAGCAAGTTGTTTGATGACGCAGGCCTGATCCTGGTCGATTTCAAGCTGGAGTTTGGTTTATTCAAAGGTGAGGTCGTATTGGGTGATGAGTTTTCCCCGGACGGTAGCCGCCTGTGGGACAAACAAACGCTCGACAAAATGGACAAAGACCGCTTCCGCCAGAGCCTCGGTGGTTTGATTGAAGCTTACGAAGAAGTGGCTCATCGTCTTGGCGTTAAATTAGACTAATTTCCTGCATAATTATTTTTAAAGCCGAATGTGTTTTCACATTCGGCTTTTTCACATCTTGTTTCCTATGGTAATCCTGCTATTAACCACCTACGATCTACTGATTACAAGATGTGAATATTGAGGTCTATTATGCGCTGGCAAGGTCGTCGCGAAAGCGACAATGTAGAAGACAGGAGAGGTCAATCTTCAGGTCCAAACTTTGGCGGTGGAGGTGGCGGGTTCCGTTTACCTGGCGGTAAAGGCGGTATTGTCATTCTCATCGTGGTCGTGGTCGCGAGTTATTACGGCGTTGACCTGACTTCACTGTTGTCTGGCGGACAACCCGTTCAACAGCAATCTACACAGCGTTCAATCAGCCCTAATGATGATGAAGCTGCCAAATTTACCTCGGTGATTCTGGCAACCACGGAAGATACCTGGGGGCAAATTTTCCAGAAGATGGGGCGGACGTATCAGCAACCAAAACTGGTGATGTACCGTGGCGCGACACGTACCGGGTGCGGCACTGGTCAGTCAATCATGGGGCCATTTTACTGCCCGGCAGACAGCACGGTGTATATCGATCTGTCTTTCTACGATGAAATGAAAAACAAACTGGGCGCAGATGGTGATTTCGCTCAGGGCTATGTCATTGCTCATGAAGTGGGGCATCACGTTCAGAAATTGCTCGGCATTGAACCGAAAGTTCGTCAGCTCCAGCAGGGGGCGAGCCAGGCTGAAGGAAATCGTCTGTCGGTAAAAATGGAATTACAGGCAGACTGCTTCGCGGGTGTCTGGGGTAACAGCATGCAGAAACAAGAAGTGCTGGATGCCGGAGATTTACAGGAAGCATTGAATGCCGCAGAAGCCATTGGCGATGACCGCCTGCAACAACAAGGGCAGGGGCGTGTAGTGCCAGATAGCTTCACCCATGGTACTTCCGAGCAGCGTTACACTTGGTTTAAACGCGGTTTCGATAGCGGTGACCCTACCCAGTGCAATACCTTTGGCAACACTGTCAAATAACAAGATGTGACAAGGATTCAAGCTATGGAACAGCTTCGGCAAGCCACCACCCGTATGGTAGATGCGGGTATTCGTCGCATGTTGATACTGGCCGGTGAAAGCACGTGGAGCAGCCAACAAGTCCAGTCTCTCGTCCGGCAACTGCCAGGAGACTGGTTGTGGGTAGGAGCTGCGCCTGAGCTGCCACTTCACTGCGCCACCACCGCGCTGCGCACGTTGCTGGGGCGAGAGTTTCAGCACGCAGTATTTGACGCGCGAAACGGGCTGGATGCCGAAGCGCTCGCAGCCCTGGCCGGTACACTCAAAGCGGGAAGCTGGTTAGTACTGCTTGCGCCCGCGTGGAACAGTTGGCCGCTACGTCCCGATTCCGATTCGACCCGCTGGAGTGAGCAATCTGAAGCCATTCCCACGCCGCACTTTATCTCTCATCTGCAACACTGTATTCAAGCCGACAATGAATGCGTGCTCTGGCAGCAGCATCAGCCGCTAAAACTCTCTGAGTTTCCCCCACGTCCACAGTGGCATATGGCTAATGGTGCGCCTTTCGATGAGCAGGCGGCTATTCTGGATACATTGCTGGATATGCCTGGAGGGGTTGCGGTGGTAACCGCGCCGAGGGGGCGTGGAAAATCCGCTCTTGCGGGTATGTTACTGCGCAGGATTACCGGTACGGGGCTGGTGACAGCGCCCGCCAAAGCGGCAACGGATGTGCTCGCTGAACATGCCGGTGATTGTTTTAATTTTGTGGCACCAGACGCGCTGCTCACCAATAGTGAGGCCTTTAAGGCCGACTGGCTAATCATTGATGAGGCGGCCGCTATTCCGGCTCCTCAATTACGCCAGTTAATCTCCCATTTTCCTCGTGTGTTGCTGACCACCACGGTTCAGGGTTACGAAGGAACCGGAAGAGGCTTTATCCTCAAATTTTGCGCAAGCCTCGACACGTTAACGCGCTATACCCTGTCGACCCCTATTCGCTGGGCTATTAACGACCCGTTGGAAAAATTCATCGATACGGTTTTGCTGTTTGATGAGGTAGATGTCAGCACCGTTGCACAGGGCACGATTTCCCTGCAACTCATTGAACACAATCGTGAAGCACAACCCTCGCTTCAACTACAACTTATGTATCGCTTACTGTCAGGTGCGCACTATCGCACTTCACCACTGGACTGGCGGCGGATGCTGGATGCGCCAGGGCAGCATTTCATTGCCGCCAACTGCGGTGAAGAAACCATAGGTGCCAGCTGGCTGGTGGAAGAGGGCGGGCTGAGTGAGAACCTGAGCCGTGCTGTATGGGCTGGCTTCCGGCGCCCGCGTGGGAATCTGGTTGCACAATCGCTGGCGGCTCACGGCGGTAGCCCATTAGCGGCCACGTTTAAAGGCTTGCGCGTCAGCCGCATTGCGGTGCATCCCTTGCGCCAGCGCCAGCAAATCGGCCAACAAATGATTGCCAGAGTGAAAGCTCACGCGCAGCAGGCCGCAGATTACCTTTCAGTCAGTTTTGGTTTTACCGACGAGCTTTGGCGCTTTTGGGAAAGTTGTGGCTTCGTGCTGGTGCGCGTGGGCAGCCATCGTGAGGCCAGCAGCGGGTGCTATAACGCGATGGCGTTGTTACCGCTTACACCACAAGGGGAAGCACTCACTCACCACGAACAGCACCGATTACAGCGCGATATTGCCTGGTTACAGCCGTGGATTGACCATCCATTACCCGTGATTGGCTGTGAAGAGGCTACGCTAAACAGTGATGACTGGCTGGAGTTGGCAGGTTTTGCGTTTGGGCATCGCCCGCAGGAAGCCTGTCTGGGTTCCCTGAATCGCTTATTACTCACTAGTGATATGCCAATGAATGCATTGCGTGGCCGCATCCAGCAACACCTGAGTGTAGAAATGCTCTGCCAACAATGGCGCATATCCGGGCGCAAAGCGCTGTTGAACGTCATGCGTCAGGAAGTGCAAAAGGCGCTGGAAAAACTCGATGAGCAACAGTGCATTGCGCTGAAAAGCGCGCTTTTGCAATTGCAATTTTTCCACTAAGTCGTTCAGTCAAATGGCATGGTCATCACGATTCGTCGGCGTATAGTCAACTCCAGAAACTTAAGGAGAACACCATGCAACATGACCATTTTGTAGTCCAAAGCCCTGCCACTCCGGCTAAGCAACTGATGTTGTTATTTCATGGTGTTGGCGATAATCCTGTTGCCATGGGTGAAATTGGCGGCTGGTTTGCACCACATTTTCCTGATGCGCTGGTGGTCAGCATTGGCGGCCCGGCACCCAGTGGCCCGTATCAAGGTCGGGAATGGTTTTCCGTTGCGGGAGTGACGGAAGAAAACCGCCAGGCAAGGGTTGATGCCATCATGCCAACGTTTATCGAAGTGGTGCGTGACTGGCTGAGACACAGCGGTGTCGCGGCAAATGCCACTGCGCTGATTGGTTTCTCGCAAGGGGCTATCATGGCGCTTGAAGGCGTGAAAGCCGAGCCGTACCTCGCTTCTCGCGTAGTTGCTTTTAATGGTCGCTATGCAACGCTTCCTGAAAGCGCATCAACCTCAACCACCATTCATTTGATTCATGGTGATATTGACGGGGTGATTGATGTGAAACATGCCTTTGACGCCTCGGAAAAGTTAACGGAACTTGGAGGCGATGTGACGCTGGATGTGATTGACAATTTAGGCCACGCCATTGATGACCGCAGCATTCAGATTGCGCTGGACCATCTGCGTTATACCGTGCCGAAGCATTATTTCGATGAAGCGCTGAGCGGCGGTAAACCGAACGACGACGATATTGTTGAGTTCCTTTGAGTCTGGAGGTTAATACGTCATCTTATTATGCTACGCCAAAAGCGTGGCATTTTATCAGCTGAGTTTATGTAGCTATTTGTTTGTGATAAATTTTTATGATTCGAAGGAATAGCCATTTTACCGTACTTAATACCGGTAAGGTTTGAACTCATTACCAGTGGGTTTCAGGAGCCATGATAGATGAAAATTAAAAAATTGGGCCTCTCAAATTTTCGGCGTTTTAAAGCCCTTGATGTTGAGCTACATGATGAGTTAACCGTAATCGTTGCAAAAAATGGTCGAGGAAAAACCAGCATTCTTGATGCTGGTGCTATTGCTCTTGGGACTTTTGTTAGTGGGTTTGAATTTGGGATCGCAAGAGGTATTGAACAAAGCGATGTCCGCAAACAGTGGATAGACGAATTAAGTCTCCAGGAGACAATTTATCCGGCCAGTATCGCTGCGACCTTCTCTCCCCCATTCCACAATAAAATTAGTATTCTTCGTCAATTAATGGGACCAAAGTCGCGCACTACGGTGAAAGATGCTGCATCTCTGGCAGGGTATGCAAAAGGTCTACAGATTCTCGATGAAATTGCAGTTATGTTCCCCGTAGTTGCTTATTACGGTACGGGTAGACTGTGGAATGTTCATAAAAATATGTCGCGAAAATCAGTGATCGGCGAAAGTCGCAGCATGGGATATGAAGACTGTTTGTCCGCTGGTTCTAGTTATAAACAACTCCAGCAATGGATGGCGAAAGCAACCCAGGCTGTGTTACAGCAAGATCAGAAGCCTGAAAGTTATAAGAATTCTAATTTGCGCGATCAGGTACAAGGCATAGAGCAGGCTGTAAACGATATGCTGGAAAATGAGCAGTGGGACCATTTTCATTACAGTTTGACTCATGAAGAGTTAGTCATGTCTCACTACGAGCATGGCTTGTTACCCGTTAGTTTATTAAGTGACGGTGTGCGGGCAGTGGTTTCGTTGGTAGCCGATCTTGCATGGCGTTGTGTCAAATTGAACCCACACTTTGGGCAAGATGCACCGCGTAAAACCAGCGGGATAGTGTTTATTGACGAAGTTGATATGCATTTACACCCTGCCTGGCAACAAAAAATAATATCTGGTTTACGCACAACATTTCCAAACGTTCAATTTATTGTCACAACCCACAGCCCACAGGTGCTTTCGACCGTGAGTAAAGAAAACATTCGAATTATTGGCGAAAATATTGCAGCCGAATTGGTCGCTGCTGAGCCTCGTGCTGAAAGCTATGGGCGAAGCAATGCAGATGTTTTGCAAGGTGTGATGCATGTCGATCCTATGCCTACAATGCCTGAAACAGAAGAACTCGATCATTATCGCCAGTTAGTAGAACAGGGCGATCTCAATAGTCAGTCCTCAGAAATTGACGAGTTGAAAGATAAACTGAGCAAAACTCTGGGGGCAGACCATCCTGAGTTGGTCCGTATTGCAATGGTTATGCGTCGGAGGAAAGCTCTGGGATGAGACATATCATTAAAGGTCCCGCCGCAAGTTCTTTAGTCAGAAAGCATGAATCCCCACCGCAGACGGAGGAAGAGGCGGCCAGGGCTTGGGGGCATTTTCGGAGTTGGAAAAAGCAAGAGACAAAAAGTCGTTGCCTGGGAGAGCAATATTATCTTTGTGGTTATAGCGAGGTGGATTTATCCGCTGAGGCGTTAGCCCGTGGTCAGGAGATTGGCATGCATTTAGAGCATGTCGAACCTAAAAGTAAAAATCCGCAAAGAACGTTTGATCACACTAACTTGATCGTTTCAGGAATAGATGATTCAAAAAACCGAAAACTGGTTAAAGAAGATGTCTTCGGCGGTCATGCCAAACTGAAGTGGTATGATGACAATCTGTTTATCAGCCCTTTGCAGGTTGATTGTAGCCGCTACTTTCACTATGAATCGACAGGCAAAGTAATACCGAAGATTAATTTATCAGCCCCAGAAAAAGAACAAGCTCAGACGACCATAGATAAATTGAATCTCAATGCGCCTGTTTTGGTCAACTGGAGAAGCGTCTGGCTGAAGGAACTTGAGTTTGAAATGAGTAAATTACTTGACGATTCTGGTGCGTTAAGGCTCTTTGCGCAGACTGAGTTACTTCCCATCAATGGCCGGCTTCGTCCTTTTCATTCGGCACAAAGACAGATGTTCGATGCTTTTGGTGAAGCAGTAATTCAGGAAAGTGGGCAACTATCCTGCTCATAAAACTGTGGCCCTTGAGGGCCACATAATCAACTAAGGTTTTTTCTTCGGGAAGTCGTCTTCGTCATCCCACTTGTCGTTGAAGTCACGATGCGGGGGAAGCTCGGGTTTATTCTCCATATATTTTTTCGGATCGATACGCTTCAGATCCTTAATAACATTCAGGAAAATACCGAGTAGAAATACCAGTACGATAATCCACCAGTAGTGTGATAGCCATTCCATGCCAATACCTCACTTAAGTTGCGCAGTCTGTCAGGCGACAAGCTGCTCCATAATACGTTGATACATACGGGCAAGCAGTTGCAGGTCTGCGGCGTTCACACACTCATTAATTTTATGAATGGTCGCGTTGACTGGCCCAAGCTCCACCACCTGCGCACCCATACGCGCGATAAAGCGTCCATCTGACGTGCCGCCCGTGGTCAACAGTTGCGGTCTAATTTCATTATAGTGCTCAACTGCATTCACTACCGCATCGACCAACTTGCCGCGTGAGGTCAGGAACGGCTGGCCGGAAAGCCACCAGTCGAGGGTATAGCGCAGTTGATATTTATCCAGCAGGGCAATCACGCGCTGTTTGATATCTTCGTCAGTCAGTTCGGTGCTGAAACGGAAGTTGAATTGCACGTACAAATCGCCAGGAATGACATTGTTGCTGCCGGTTCCGGCCTGAACGTTGGCAATCTGCATACTGGTGGCCGGGAAAAACTCGTTTCCTTTGTCCCACTCAATAGTGACTAATTCGTTCAGCATCGGTGCTGCGCGGTGAACTGGGTTATCAGCCAGATGCGGATAAGCAACATGCCCCTGCACACCATGTACGGTGAGATTGCAGGTCAATGAGCCGCGACGACCATTTTTCACCACATCGCCGACCACTTCAGTGCTGGACGGTTCTCCGACCAGGCAATAATCGAGGCGCTCATTACGCGCCATCAAGGTTTCAACCACTTTCACCGTGCCATTTTTGGCGCTGGCTTCTTCATCTGAAGTAATCAGAAACGCGAGGCGGCCTTTGTGGCGCGGGTTCTGTGCAACAAAACGCTCTGCCGCAACCACCATGGCTGCCAGCGAACCTTTCATATCAGCCGCACCACGGCCAAACAGCAGACCATCGCGGATAGTCGGTTCAAACGGCGGGTTAATCCAGCGATCGGCGTCACCTGAAGGTACCACGTCGGTATGGCCAGCAAACGCGAGCGTTTCGCCTTTTCCTCGCCATGCCCAGAAATTTTGTGTATCGCCAAAATCCATGTGCTCGATAGTAAAACCGATAGCACGCAGTCGCTCAATCATCAGCGCCTGGCAGCCAGCGTCGTCTGGGCTCAGGGAAGGACGGCGGATAAGCTGTTGCGTCAGCTCAATAACTGGGCAAGACATAGGACTACACCTCGTTGATAAACTGCTGATAGTTCGATTCATTGAAACCCAGCAGCATAGGCTGACCGGGCGCGTAGAGCAATGGGCGTTTGATGATTGCAGGCATTGAAATCATCAGATCCGCTGCGCTCTGCGCGTCAGTTATGCTCGCCCGATGGGCTTCATCGAGTTTCCGCCATGTTGTTCCTCGGGTATTTAACAGCGCTTCCCAGCCTAACTGCGCGATGAAACTATTCAATAAATCCGCATCCAGCCCGTCGACGCGATAATCATGAAATTGATAATCCACACCTTGAGTCTCCAGCCAGCGGCGTGCTTTCTTGATGGTGTCGCAGTTTTTAATACCGTAGAGAATTATCACGGAGTCAATCCTTATCTTTAGAGGTGATTATTTATGCAGGTAATTAGAATAATTAAAATGATAAAAAAGTCGCAAGGCAAAATATAGCCTAATAGCTAATCTAAAAGTTAGGTAATAGCGTTTCTTTTTACCGGGGTGGTTAATTTATAGCCATTAGATGTTACATAAACTCGGAGCCTTTGAACGCTGCGATAAGTCAGATTTTTCGTGGCCTACAGGGTAAAAATCCGAAAGTTGGTGAATCATTTTGTTTCAAGTTCGTCGTCACATTTTAAATTACCTGCTGAGCTGATAATTAACGCAATACGCAGTCGACTCTCAATATTTGATGATAGCCAGTGAAGCCACTAAGTATCGTCGCTTCACTCCATGGAAGGGATTACGTATAATTAGAGCAGTTATAAGAGAGGCGGTTATGATCGAACACGAACTAGGGAACTGGAAAGATTTCATCGAAGATATGCTTCGTAAATGAAACTAACAGCAAGAGCATGATGCTCTTATTCTCAATACACTTTGAGCCATACAAAAAGCGACCTGTTCAGGTCGCTTTTTTGTGGACTACTTTTCAGCATGCTCTTTAAGCGGGAAGCGCCGCCGCACCAGCACAAAGAACAGGGGAACGAAGAATATCGCCAGTATCGTGGCAGAAATCATCCCGCCCATCACGCCTGTCCCCACCGCATGCTGGCTACCGGAGCCTGCGCCACTGCTGGTGGCCATCGGCAACACGCCAAAGATAAATGCCAGAGAAGTCATTAATATTGGGCGTAAACGTTGGCGGCAGGCATACAGCGTAGCCGACAGCAAATCCTGACCCTTCTGATTCATTTCATTGGCAAATTCGACGATTAATATGGCGTTCTTCGCTGATAGCCCAATGACTGTCAGCAGGCCGACCTGGAAGTAGACGTCATTTTCCAGCCCACGCATCCAGGTGGCAAGTAACGCACCGATTACCCCTAATGGCACAACCAGCATCACCGAGAACGGCACAGACCAGCTTTCATAAAGTGCAGCCAGACACAGGAAAACCACTAACAGGGAAATGGCGTATAACGCTGGCGCTTGCGCACCGGAGAGGCGTTCCTGATAGGACATCGCTGTCCACTCAAGACCCAACCCGCCAGGTAACTGGTGCACCAGGTTTTCCATAATATCCATTGCTGTACCGGTGCTGACGCCTGGTGCTGCTTCGCCGACAATTTCTAATGCTGAATAGCCGTTGTAGCGCTCAAGACGTGGCGAACCGGTTTCCCAATGTGAACTGGCAAACGCCGAGAAAGGCACCATTCCGCCGTCTTTGTTGCGCACATACCACTGGTTAATGTCTTCCGGCAGCATGCGGTATTTCGCTTCCGCCTGCACATACACCTTCTTCACGCGACCCCTGTCCATAAAGTCATTCACATAACTCGAACCCCATGCTGTTTGCAGGGTGTCGTTGATATCGTCGATGGAGACACCCAATGCCTGAGCTTTGCGCTGGTCAATATCGACTTGCAACTGTGGGCTGTCATCAAGGCCATTGTGGCGCACTCGAGTGAGGCGATCGTCTTTCCCCGCCAGGTCCAAAAGCTGATCCCTGGCGGCCATTAGCACGTCGTGACCGACACCACCGTGATCTTGCAATTCCATATCAAAACCTGCCGAACTACCTAAACCGTTGATAGCAGGCGGGCTGCTGGCGAAGACTCGTGCTTCTTTAATGCGGTTAAATGCTTTGGTGGCTCGCTCGATAATGGCAAATGAAGTGCCGGTTTTAGCATCGCGATCGTCCCAGTTTTTCAGACGAATAAACATACGTGCGACGTTCTGACCATTCCCCCCTGGACCGGAGCCTACGGTGGCGAAGATGGAGAGAATATTTTCCTGCTCATGGCTGAAAAAGTAATCTTCCACTTGCTCTACAACCTGTAGCGTTTGTTGCTGGGTCGCACCGCTTGGAAGCTGAACCGAGGTGGTAAACATTCCGCGGTCTTCCTGCGGTAAAAATGAAGTGGGCAGATGTAAAAACAGCACTACCATGCCCCCCAGCAGCAGAACATAAACCAGGATCCAGCGCAGACTGCGGTGCAAAATCCGGCCAACGGCATTTTCGTATCTCAAGGCATTGCGGTTAAACATACGGTTAAACCAGCCGAAAAAGCCCTTTTGTCCGTGCTGTTCACCTTTGTGCAGCGGTTTTAATAATGTTGCACACAGCGCTGGGGTGAGGATCAGCGCCACCAGCACTGACAGCACCATGGAGGCAACAATCGTGATGGAAAACTGGCGGTAAATAGCTCCGGTAGTGCCACCGAAAAAGGCCATGGGCACAAATACGGCTGAAAGCACCATCGCGATGCCTACCAGTGCGCCCTGAATCTGGCCCATTGATTTTCGGGTCGCTTCTTTGGGCGATAACCCTTCCTCGGTCATGATGCGCTCGACGTTTTCCACCACCACGATAGCGTCATCCACCAGCAAACCTATCGCCAGCACCATAGCAAACATGGTCAACGTATTAATGCTGTAGCCAAAGGCATAGAGAATCGCGAACGTTCCCATCAGGACCACAGGAACGGCAATCGTGGGAATGAGTGTTGCGCGGAAGTTTTGTAAAAACAAATACATGACAAGGAAAACCAACGCGATGGCTTCCAGCAATGTTTTGACTACATCGGTAATGGAGGCCTTAACAAAAGAGGTGGTTTCATTGGCAATTTTATATTCCAGCCCGTGGGGGAAATAGGGGGCCAGTTCGTCGAGGCGAGAGAGAACTCTTTCCGCCGTCGCCATTTCATTCGCGCCGGAAGCCAGCTTGATGCCAAGGCCGGATGCCGGGTCGCGATTGTAGCGGTTGATGTAGTTGTAGTTCTCTCCCCCCAATTCCACCGTGGCCACCTGACCGAGGGTGACAACGGAGCCGTCCTGGTTCACCCGTAGCGTAATATCGCGAAACTGCTCTGGAGTTTGTAACAGGGATTGCGAATTAATGGTGGCGTTTAATGCCTGTTTATCGACCGATGGCGTGCCGCCCAATTGCCCAACGGCGATCTGCGCATTTTGGGAGGAAATGGCGTCCGTCACGTCTTTGGCGGTCATTTGGTAACTAGTGAGTTTGTTCGGATCGAGCCAGATGCGCATTGAGAACTGCGAACCAAAGGCGTCGATATCGCCGACACCGTTCACACGGCTCAGCGGTTCCTGAATATTACTGGCGACGTAATCGGCAATGTCCTGCTTATCCATACTGTGGTCAGTAGAAACGAAAGCGAGCGTCAAAATATTGGTATCGCCGGTTTTCCTGACGGTTACGCCCTGGGTTTGCACCGCTTGCGGAAGCTTACGCAAGGCGGATTGCAGCTGGTTTTGCACCTGTTGCACGGCTTCGTCAGGATCGGTTCCTGCAATAAATGTCAGTGTCACACTAGCCTGGCCGGTGGCGCTGCTTTGTGACGACATATACATCAGGTTATCCAGCCCGGTCATATTCTGCTCAATCACCTGCGTAACCGTGTTTTCCAGCGTTTGTGCCGATGCACCTGGATAGTTTGCGGTGATACGCACGTTTGGCGGTGCGAGGTCTGGATACTGTTCGACAGGAAGAGAGAAAATCGCGAGCAAACCAGTGAGGCACAAAATAATGGCTAATACCCACGCAAAAATGGGGCGATTGATAAAGAAATTCGCCATTCAGTCAGGACCTCGTTAGTACTTCAGATTGTGATTATGAGTCTCAGTCGTCACTGTAGCCTTTACCGCAGGTCCAAACGTGGAGAAATTGAGGAGATATTGTAAAAAATCTTCGCGCTCTGTAGTGGAATCGGTTTGCTGTTGGCGATGTTAAAAGCCACGACGTTCAAGATATAAGACGGTTGCTGCGACTCGGGAACGAACCTGAAGTTTACGCAGCAAATTGCGAATATGCACTTTCACGGTTTCTTCAGAAATATGCAGGCCTGAAGCAATTTGTTTATTTGATAACCCTCTGGCGACTTCTTGTAACACGTCTAATTCACGTTCGGTCAACACGGCAAACGGATCTTCACTGTATTTTTCGAAACTGCGGGTACGTAAATATTCCGCGACTTGTTTGCTATAGGCTTCGCCCTCAGTGGCTCCACGACGAATATCTTCGAGCAGCACGTCGGGATCGCTATCTTTCAGCAAATATCCATCGGCACCGGCATCAATCAGCGTGAAAATATCGCTACGTGAATCAGATACCGTCAGCACCACGATACGCCCACTGACACCATCACGACGCATCGCATTGAGCGTGTCCAACCCACTCAAACCTTTCATATTGAGGTCGAGCAAAATCAGATCGGGAGCCAGGCGATTCGCCAGACTAATAGCCTCAGCACCGCTGCTGGCTTCACCCACCACGCGAAAGCTGTCATCCATTTCCAGCAACTGGCGGATGCCACGACGCATTAACGGATGATCATCAACGATCAACACCTGACAGACAGTTTTCTCACTCATCATATACCCCAATATGTTTCACATTTTTATCATTATAAATTTCTGGATGTTTCGTGCGTCGCTTGTTCTGCCGGTGGCGATCTAAAACTCAACGCAATCAAAGTCCCACCCTGAGGAGGGCGGGAAATAGCCAGCTCACCACCTAAACGGGTGGCACGTTCCTGCATGATGTTAAGTCCGTAATGTCCCTCGGGTTCGGTCAGGCTGGCAATCCCAGTACCGTCATCGAGTATATTCACAGTATGAATTCCTGAGCGTGAAGTGCTACAGCTTACGGATATTTTAGTGGCATGCGCATGTTTAATCGCATTTAACACAGCTTCGCGAATAATTTGCAGTAAATGCACCTGCTGCGAGGCATCTAACGCTTGAGTCGGAATATTACAATCCAGAGTGAGAGTTGCGTCGGTCTGCTTGCGCAGCGGAGCGATCATTTCCTGCAATGCTGAAGGTAAGTCTGCTTGCTGGAGCGTCAGGCGGAAGGTGGCTAACAACTCGCGTAACTGGCGATAGGCATCATTCAATGCCTGGGAAAAATCATTAATAATGTGCTGTGCAGGCTGGTTCTGGGCCGGAACTGCACGTTTTAGCAAGGTGAGTTGAATGCGTAAATAGGAGAGCACTTGCGCCAGCGAATCATGCAGTTCGCGGGCAATGGTCGCGCGCTCTTCCATCAACAATAGCTGCTGATAGTGCTTTTGCGCCTGATTGAAATAGAGCCCGCGCCCCAGCATATTGGCCAGGCTTTGCATCAGCGGCAGCGGTGGAACACCTTGTGGGGCTTGCCAACGGAGCAGACCCAGTTCTTTATCCTCAAGCACAATCGGCAAGGTTTGCCATGCCTGATCATTATGTTGAACGCCGTTTTGTATCTTCCAGTTTTCACCGGTTTTCATCTCAAGATAATTGACCTGCGTTTTCTGTCTTACTTGCTGCAACACGCGCTCGAAACAGTGTTGATCGATGGTACTGACCGTCAGTGCTTGCGAGCAGGCGTACAAGACTTCCAGTGTGCGGTTGGCCTCTTGTAAATCCAGCGTTTTTTCCTGCACGCTCTCTTCAAGTGAGCGATAAAGTTTCTTCAACTCACCGGACATGCGAGTGAAGGTCTGTGACAGCAAACCCAGTTCGTTCGGCAACTGCATACTCAATAGCGGGTAATCGAATTCACCGCGCTCTATAGCGCGGCTGGCTTCCATCAGTTTATTGAGTGGAGCCACCACCTGCTGGCGGAAGCGGCGTAACGTGAAAAACACCAGCGTGAAAATGGCAATAAAACCCACCACCGAGGCGATAACAACCTGCATCATTTTGCGTTCAGCATAATGCTGAAGCGCCAGCACAAAGAGATCGATTTGCTCGACGTAGCCTGCGATGTTTGCCCGATACCATTGCAAATCGCCCTGGCGGATGTGTTGTTCCATCTCCGCCCAGGCGTAATTAATTGTGGCAAAGCGAGTTCGGACTTCCGCTGGCACCCAGAATTTCTCGATTTTAAGCAGGGCAGGTGAGAGTAATGATTGGCTGTATTGCTCAAGGTGCTTATCGATATGGGCACGGTCGCCCTGCAAATCATAACCCAGGCGATAGCTTTGCATACGCAATGACCCTGCGACATTCACCGCTTCGGCATCACGTAAACTGCTCGCAAGGGTAAGCATCGCAATGCCTGTAGAAAGCAGCGATAGCAAAATAATATAAAAAAAGGCGCGGGCCAGGCTCGTGGAAACCGAGCGTTTTACTATCACTAAATATTTACCCGTCGAAATAATAGAGAGCGAAACGTACCAGAAACTGGCTTCGTCACAAATCCTGGTTGTTTATATTTCGGCATATCTTCCAAAATAGGGCTTAGGAATTAACTCTGTGACATCACAAGCATAACTGCTGCATAACAAAACGCAGAAAAACGAGGTTTCATCAAACACGAAAAGAAATTGATCCGTACCAGGTTATTAGCAGATTTCAGAGCAAACTGGGCAAATGACCATTGCCAGTGATTGGTTACCCAGGTGATAACATCACCCCATAAAAAATTTACCCGTCATCCTTCAAGCCGCAGGGGTGTTGGCTGCACTCACTTACCCGAATCACTTACTTAAGTAAGCTCATCGGGATAAGCTCCCTGGCCGCCTACCTGCAACTTGAATGCTAACGAGTAATCGCCTTCTGTTCTTGATAACAGGCAAGGGGTAAAGATGAATCGTTTTGTTCTCGCTAATGCTCAACAATGTATTGGCTGCCATGCCTGCGAAGTGGCATGTGTGATGTCCCACAATGAAGAAAAGCATGTTCTGACCAGCCAACAATTCCAGCCACGGATTGCGGTGATTAAGCATGAGGGACGATGCAATGCCGTGACTTGCCGCCATTGTGAAGATGCCCCATGTGCCAGCAGTTGCCCAAATGAAGCAATATCCCGCGTCAGAGAGAGTGTGCAGGTTAACCAGCGCAAGTGCATCGGCTGCAAATCCTGCGTGGTAGCCTGCCCGTTTGGTGCCATGCAAATCATCACCGTTCCGCTTAATGATGGCCGGTCGGTAAAAGCCAGCGCCCATAAATGCGATTTATGCCAGCACCGTGAAAATGGCCCGGCTTGTGTAGAAAACTGCCCCAGTAAAGCACTGAAACTCATCAGCAGTGAAACACTTGCTGGGCTGGCAAAAGCCCGGCGTTTACGCTCCGCGGCTCAGGAATCTCAGCCGTGGCACAGTAGCGCGCAGCAACACATGGCGCAACAGCCGTTGCTGGCTGCTGACTTAACCAAAGTGAACAAAATGCGCGCCACACCAGCGCGACAAGACCCCGACAAAATTGACCTGGTATCACGCAAAACCGGCTTTGGTGAAATCTATCGTACCTTCGATAAAATCCAGGCGGAAAGCCAGGCCGACCGCTGTCTGAAATGCGGTGAACACAGTATTTGTGAATGGACTTGCCCGCTGCACAACCATATTCCACAGTGGATTGAACTGGTCAAAGAAGGGCGCATTCTGGAAGCTGTCGAGCTTTCGCATCAGACAAACTGCCTGCCGGAGGTGACCGGACGCGTCTGCCCGCAAGACCGCTTATGTGAAAGCGCCTGTACCCTCAAAGATGAATACGGTGCTGTCACCATCGGCAATATTGAACGTTATATTTCCGATAATGCGTTTGCGAGCGGCTGGACGCCGGACCTCTCTTATGTCACACCGACAAACCGCCGTGTCGCGGTGATTGGCGCAGGCCCGGCTGGGCTTGCCTGTGCAGATATTCTGGCGCGAAACGGCGTTCAGGCCACGGTGTTTGACCGCCATCCAGAAATCGGCGGGCTGCTGACGTTTGGCATTCCTGCGTTCAAGCTGGATAAATCGTTATTAAGCCGTCGTCGTGAGATTTTCAGTGCGATGGGTATCGAATTTAAACTCAACACTGAAGTGGGTCGTGACATTCCGCTGCAACAGGTTCTGGCTGAGTTTGATGCGGTATTTGTTGGTGTTGGCACGTACCGCTCAATGAAAGCCGGGCTGCCAAACGAAGACGCGCCAGGGGTTTACGACGCGCTACCGTTCCTGATTGCTAACACCAAACAGGTGATGGGGCTGCCTGAATTACCTGATGAACCGTATATCAATATGGCGGGTCAGCAGGTGGTAGTTTTGGGCGGTGGAGACACGGCAATGGACTGTGTGCGCACTTCTTTACGCCATGGGGCGGAGCGGGTGACATGTGCTTATCGTCGCGACGAAGCCAACATGCCGGGCTCCAAAAAAGAGGTCAAAAATGCCCGCGAAGAAGGGGCATTGTTTGAGTTCAACGTGCAGCCGCTGAACATTGAGCTTGATGAAAGTGGCCAGGTGATGGGAATTCGCATGCTGCGCACGCGCATGGGTGAGCCGGATGAGCAAGGCCGCCGTCGTCCGGAACCGATTGAAGGTTCCGAATTTGTGATGCCAGCAGATGCGGTGATTATGGCATTTGGCTTCCACCCGCACGGTATGCCGTGGCTGGAAGAGCACAGCGTGAAACTCGACAGCTGGGGGCGAATCATCGCCAGCGTTGAGGATAAATTGCGATACCAAACCAGCAACCCGAAAATTTTTGCCGGGGGCGATGCGGTACGTGGCGCCGACCTGGTGGTGACCGCGATGGCGGAAGGCCGCCATGCCGCTGCGGGAATAATGGAATATCTGGCGGTTCCCCCTCAGCGCCTGAATTAACGGCAAATCTCACCCCGGCTTTGTGTCGGGGTGAGTGTTTGTTTTACAAAACGAATTCCTTTTTGATCCCACCCCTGTATTTACCCCTAAAGGGTGATGCCTCTACCACCCCTTCGTCACATATGGTAACGCTCATAAAAAGTATGGAAATAACAACGTTATCTGAGACTGATGACAAACGTCTTCGTAGGTCGGATAAGCGCAGCGGCATCCGACACCACTGGCGTAAATGGTGGATGACGCTAACGCTTATCCACCCTACAAAACTCATAAAAAGTATGGAAATAACAAAGTTATCTTTGCCAGCTTCGCGATGTGGAGCCTGGCTTTTGTGATGCAAGGATGTGCCTTATGGCTGATTTTTCCCGACGTGGACTATTAACCGGCAGCTTTCGCCGCTCCGGTACTGCCTTCCGCCCACCCTGGAGCGGAGATGAAAACCATTTTCTGGTGGATTGCACGCGCTGCGATGCCTGCCTGTCGGCCTGTGAAACACGTGTTTTAAAACGCGGTCAGGGTGGCTATCCCGAAGTTAACTTTGCCCACGGTGAATGCACCTTCTGCTACGCCTGCGCGCAAGCTTGCCCTGAAAAAATCTTTCTTAAACGCGAGGTTTCCCCCTGGGAACATACCTTGTCGATTGGCGATAACTGCCTTGCCAGAAACAGCATCGAGTGCCGCAGTTGCCAGGACAGTTGCGAAACTCAGGCGATTGCCTTTCGCCCCTCGCTACAAGGCATCGCACAACCTCTACTTAACCACGCTGATTGCACCGCTTGCGGCGCATGTATTGCCGGTTGTCCGGTTTCAGCCATCACTATGAGACACGCAAATGCAGGCTAACTGGCACGTCGCAGGCCTGGTGGTTCAGGCCCAACCCCACAATATTCTCGCGGTTGGCGCCGCAATAAACGAACTACCGGGCAGCGAAGTTGCAGCAAGTGATGCTGAACACGGCAAATTAGTCGTGGTTATGGAGGCAGCGCGCAGTGATGTGCTGCTGAATCAAATTGAGTCGGCACGCAATATTGCGGGTGTGCTGGCGGTGTCGCTGGTTTATCACCAGCAGGATGAGCAAGGTGAGGAAACACCATGAAACTCAGTCGTCGTAGCTTTATGAAAGCGAACGCTATTGCAGCCGCGGCGGCTGCCGCAGGTCTTAGCGTACCGAGCGTTGCCCGAGCCGTTGTCGGGAAGCAAGACGCCATCAAATGGGATAAAGCCCCGTGCCGTTTTTGTGGCACCGGTTGTGGCGTATTAGTCGGCACACAAGATGGACGCGTAGTGGCAAGCCAGGGCGACCCTGATGCGCCGGTAAACCGTGGCCTGAACTGCATCAAAGGCTACTTCCTGCCAAAAATCATGTACGGAAAAGACCGCCTTACCCAGCCGCTGTTGCGCATGAAAGACGGCCAGTACGACAAAGAAGGCGAATTCGCTCCCATCAGCTGGGAGCAGGCCTTTGACATCATGGAACAAAAATTTAAAGCCAGCCTGAAGGAAAAAGGGCCGGAAGCGGTCGGGATGTTTGGCTCCGGTCAGTGGACGGTTTGGGAAGGTTACGCTGCCTCTAAATTATTCAAAGCCGGTTTTCGTTCTAACAACCTCGACCCGAACGCGCGCCACTGCATGGCTTCGGCGGTGGTGGGCTTTATGCGCACTTTCGGCATGGACGAACCGATGGGTTGCTACGACGACATCGAGCAGGCCGACGTCTTCGTGCTGTGGGGCTCGAACATGGCCGAGATGCATCCGGTTTTATGGTCGCGCATCACCAGCCGTCGTCTGTCGAATGAAAATGTTAACGTCGCGGTTCTTTCGACTTTCGAGCATCGAAGCTTTGAGCTGGCCGACAACGGCATGGTGTTTACGCCGCAAAGCGACCTGGCGATTCTTAACTACATCGCGAACTACATCATTCAGAACAATGCCATCAACGAATCGTTCTTTAAGCAGCATGTGAATCTGCGCAAAGGCGTGACGGATATCGGCTACGGTTTGCGCCCAACCCATCCGCTGGAAAAAGCCGCCAAAAACCCAGGTTCTGATGCCTCCGAGCCGATGAGCTTTGAGGATTACAAAGCGTTCGTTGCCGAGTACACGCTGGAAAAAACCGCTGAGATGAGCGGTGTACCGACAGACCAACTCGAAGCGCTTGCGAAGTTGTACGCCGACCCGAACAAGAAAGTCATTTCTTACTGGACGATGGGCTTCAACCAGCACTCACGCGGTGTCTGGGCTAACAACCTGGTTTACAACATCCACTTATTGACCGGCAAAATTTCCCAGCCTGGCTGTGGGCCGTTCTCGTTAACCGGCCAGCCTTCGGCTTGTGGCACGGCGCGTGAAGTCGGGACTTTCTCTCACCGCCTGCCAGCCGACATGGTGGTGACCAACGAGAAACACCGCCAAATCGTCGAAAATACCTGGCAACTTCCTGCTGGCACCATCCCGGCGAAAGTCGGTTTACATGCCGTGGCACAAGACCGTGCGCTGAAAGATGGCAAGCTCAACGTTTACTGGGTGATGTGTAACAACAACATGCAGGCCGGGCCGAACATTACCGAAGAACGAATGCCGGGCTGGCGCGATCCGCGCAACTTCGTGATTGTCTCCGATCCTTACCCGACGATCAGCGCATTAAGCGCGGATCTGATCCTGCCAACCGCAATGTGGGTGGAAAAAGAAGGCGCTTACGGCAATGCCGAACGCCGCACCCAGTTCTGGCGTCAGCAGGTTAAAGCACCGGGTGAGGCTAAATCCGATCTCTGGCAGCTCGTCCAGTTTGCGAAACGCTTCAAAGTTGAAGAAGTGTGGCCAGCTGAATTGCTCGACCAGAAACCGGAGTATCGTGGCAAAACGCTGTTTGACGTGCTGTTTGCCAACTCCAGTGTCAGCAAATTCCCGGTCACGGAACTGGCTGAAGGGCAGTTGAATGACGAATCCCACGAGTTAGGTTTCTACCTGCAAAAAGGGTTGTTCGAGGAGTACGCCAGTTTTGGGCGTGGCCACGGGCATGACCTGGCTCCGTTTGATGATTACCACAAAGCGCGCGGTTTACGCTGGCCGGTGGTTGATGGCAAAGAAACGCTGTGGCGCTACAGCGAAGGCCACGACCCGTATGTGAAAGCGGGCGAAGGCTTCAAATTCTATGGCAAACCCGACGGCAAAGCGGTGATCTTCGCACTGCCATTTGAGCCTGCGGCAGAATCCCCGGACCAGGAATACGACCTGTGGTTATCCACCGGGCGCGTGCTGGAACACTGGCATACCGGCAGCATGACACGCCGTGTACCGGAACTGCATCGTGCCTTCCCGGAAGCGGTGTTGTTTATTCATCCGCTTGATGCCAAAGCGCGTGATTTGCGTCGTGGCGACAAAGTGAAAGTGATTTCACGCCGTGGCGAAGTGATTTCGATTGTCGAAACCCGTGGTCGTAACAAGCCGCCGCAGGGGCTGGTGTACATGCCGTTCTTCGACGCCGCGCAACTGGTCAATAACCTGACGCTCGACGCGACCGATCCGCTTTCAAAAGAGACGGATTATAAGAAATGCGCTGTCAAACTGGCGAAGGTGTAAGGGGGATATCATGAAAAACAGAATGTTATTCAAATGGATGGCGGCATTGACGCTGCTGGTGAGTGGCGCATTGTGGGCGGCGAACAGCGTCGATCTCACACCATCTCCTGAAGTTTCAGGCACGCCGGAAGGTTCGGTAAAAATGCCTAAACAGCAGGGGCGCATGGCGCTCAACTACGTGAACCAGCCGCCAATGATCCCGCATAGCGTTGACGGTTATCAGGTGAGCAAAAACACTAACCGTTGCCTGCAATGCCATGGCGTTGAACATTACCGCACCACAGGAGCGCCGCGTGTCAGCCCGACGCACTTCATGGATAGCGATGGCAAAGTGCTTTCGAACGTCGCACCGCGCCGCTATTTCTGCCTGCAATGTCATGTTCCTCAAACCGATGCGACACCGATTGTGGAAAACACCTTCACGCCGTCTAAAGGCTTTGGAAACTAGGGGCCATTATGGATAAATCAACCGGTAAACCCGGCATCATCCGCCGTATATGGCAGTGGTGGCGTCGCCCGAGCCGCCTGGCTCTGGGCACGTTGCTGCTGATTGGCTTCGCTGGTGGGATTATTTTCTGGGGCGGTTTTAACACCGGCATGGAAATGACTAACCGCGAAGAATTTTGTATCGGCTGCCATGAAATGCGCGCCAACGTCTACGAGGAATACATGCAGACCGTGCATTACAACAACCGTAGCGGCGTGCGGGCCACTTGCCCGGATTGCCATGTCCCGCACGAGTGGGTGCCGAAAATTATCCGTAAACTTCAGGCCAGCAAAGAGTTGTATGCCAAAGCGTTTGGCATAATCGACACGCCACAAAAGTTTAATGACCATCGTCTGGCGATGGCGCAAAACGAGTGGCGCAGGATGAAAGACAACAACTCGCAAGAGTGCCGCAACTGCCACAACTTTGACTACATGGATTTCACCGCGCAGAAAACTGTAGCGGCGAAAATGCACGATAAAGCAGTTAAAGATGGGCAGACTTGTGTGGATTGCCACAAGGGGATTGCACATAAGTTGCCGGATATGAGCGAAGTAAAAAATGGCTTTTAGTCTGTAACCACCCTCATCCTGACCTTCTCCCTGAGGGAGAAGGAACGGGTTCGGTTCTCTCCCTCTCCTGTGGGAGAGGGCCGGGGTGAGGGTAATCAAATTGACGCTTACCCACTTAGCAGCCTATGATTATCGGCTCCCCTAACTCGCTGTGGAGACGGTATGTCGATTAAAATCGAAGTCATCAAAGATAAAATCCTCTCAGATAATTACTTCATCCTGCGCAATATCACCTACGATTTATACCGTAACGACTCCGAAGCGATTCGCCATAAACGCGAAGTCTATGACCGGGGTAACGGCGCGACTATGATGCTGTATAACCGCGATAAAAAAACCGTGGTGCTGACACGCCAGTTCCGCGTCGCGACGTGGGTCAACGGTAATCCTGACGGCATGTTGATTGAAACTTGCGCGGGGCTGTTGGATGCCGACGAACCGGAAGTTTGTGCGCGTAAAGAAGCCATCGAAGAAACGGGTTACGAGGTCGGGGACGTTGAAAAATTGTTCGAGCTGTATATGTCGCCGGGCGGTGTCACCGAGTTAATCCATTTCTACATGGCGGAATACAGCGACGCTCAACGCGAAAATGCGGGTGGTGGGATTGATGACGAAGATATCGATGTGCTCGAAATTCCCTTCCAACAAGCGATGGAAATGGTCGCGACAGGTGAAATTCGTGATGGAAAAACAGTCATTCTGTTACAACAGCTGAAATTACGCGGATTTATGGATTAAAGAGTTTAAAATTCAATGGATTATGGATGGGTGTTTTTAACAATATCTATCCGATAAATCTGATTGAGTACAAACGTTAACCAGACGAAGATATCGCCACATTTTGTCCATTTTTTCTCTTCGTCTTCTCAGGATACGTGTCGCCAATGTTTCTGCGCAAAGCATCGCTGTTACTGTTTTTATTCTTTATAGCGAACTCTGCCTTTGCGGCAGCGGCACAAAAATCGTTTTCCGATTGGCAAGTCACCTGCAACAACCAAAATTTTTGTTCAGCCCGTAATTCTGGGCTGCATAAAGGTCTGGTCATGACACTGACCCGCAGTGCCGGTGCGCATACCGACGCGACGCTGAGAATCGATTTAGGCAATATGACCACTGCCGACATGACAGCGCTGCCGATTGCCTCACAGTTGTTAGTGGATGGCGAGCTGCTGGTGTTGGATGCGGAAAAATGGCAGATAACACCCCACCATCTCAAAACCGGTGATGCGGATGCGATAAATGGTTTCCTCGAAAAAGTCGGCAATGCGGATGCCATTACCCTGAAACAAGGGAAAGGAAACATCTCGCTCAGCGGACTAAAAGCGTCGTTGCTGTTTATTGATAGCCAGCAACAGCGCGTCGGTAGCGAAACAGCCTGGGTCAAAAAAGGTGACGATCCGCCATTGAGTGTCCCGCCCGCTCCCGCTCTAAAAGCCGTCAAACTGACTAACCCAACACCGACGCCATTGACGCAAGTGGAAGTCAGCGACTTAATGGATTATGGATCCTGGCGCATCAATAGCAGCCAATGCTCGTTAGATCCTGCGCGTCGGGATGTTCGCGTGTTTGCTGTCAGTGACGACAAAGCGTTGCTGATGATTGGTTGTGAGGCAGGAGCTTACAATATTGTCGATCTCGCGTGGGTGGTATCGCGCCAGAAGCCGTTCGCTGCACGGCAAATCCATCTAAAACTGCCTTTCACACCAGCAAGCGGTAACACCGAACTTGAACTGATGAATTCAGGATACGACGAAACCAATAAAGAGCTGACCACGCTTGCGAAAGGGCGCGGTATCGGTGACTGCGGAGTCGCGACGCGCTGGCGTTTCGACGGGCAACGTTTCCGTCTGGTGCGTTATGCCGAGGAACCGACGTGTGACGGCTGGAATGCTAGCCCGTCGTGGCCGACGTTGTGGGTGACGAAGTAAGATTTATTGTAGGGCGGATAAACGCAGTGTCATCCGCCAATTGCACCGGAGTACAACGGCGGATGACGCAAGCTTATCCGCCCTACAAGAGCGTAAACGAATCAGACACCTAAAACCTTCTTCGCCTTCGCCACCACATTCTCGGTGGTAAAGCCAAAGAACGGGAACAGCTTATCGGCAGGTGCCGATTCCCCGTAAGTGGTCATGCCAACAATCGCCCCTTTCAGGCCGACATACTTGTACCAATAATCCGCAATACTCGCTTCCACCGCCACTCGTGCAGCAACACCAGAAGGCAACACTGACTCGCGATACGCCTCTTCCTGCGCATCAAAAATATCGGTGGAAGGCAGTGAAACTACGCGCACTTTATGGCCTTCAGCCGCCAGCTTATCTGCCGCCAGCACCGTAATTTCCATCTCTGAACCTGTCGCGATCAGAATCACATCCGGCGTACCGCCACTGTCTTTGAGAATGTAACCCCCACGGCTGATGGCGTTGACCTGTTCTGGCGTGCGTTCCATTTGCGCAAGGTTCTGGCGTGAAAGAATCAGAGCTGTCGGGGCGTTATGCCGCTCGATTGCCGTTTTCCACGCCACCGCGGCTTCCACCTGGTCGCATGGGCGCCAGGTGCTGAAGTTTGGTGTCATGCGCAGGCTGGCGAGTTGCTCAACTGCCTGGTGAGTTGGGCCATCTTCACCCAGGCCAATTGAATCGTGGGTATACACCATAATTTGCCGCGCTTTCATCAGTGCTGCCATACGCGCGGCATTACGCGCATATTCAACAAACATCAGGAACGTGGCGGTATATGGCACAAAACCGCCATGGTGGGCGATGCCGTTGGCGATGGCGGTCATACCGAATTCGCGCACGCCATAGTGAATGTAATTCCCGGCGATGTCCTCTTTGATGGATTTGGACTCTTTCCAGATGGTCAGGTTACTTGGGGCCAAATCCGCAGAGCCGCCAAGCAACTCTGGCAAACTCGGGCCATAGGCGTTGAGCGCGTTTTGCGAGGCTTTACGGGTGGCAATTTTTTCCGGATTAGCCTGCAATTTTTCGATGAAGTTCTGCGTAGTTTCCTGCCAGTTTTCTGGCATGTCTCCGTGCATCCGGCGGTTAAATTCAGCGGCCAGTTCAGGATGAGCTGTGGCGTAAGCGGTGAATTTATCATTCCATACGGCTTGCGCTTGCTCGCCTTTTTCTTTGGCATCCCAGGCGTGATAAATCTCTTTTGGGATTTCAAACGCCGGATAGTTCCAGCCCAGTTGTTTACGGGCGAGCGCTACTTCTTGCTCACCAAGCGGTGAGCCATGCGCTTCTTCCTTACCGGCTTTATTGGGTGAGCCAAAACCGATGACGGTACGGCAAATAATCAGCGACGGTTTATCTTTAACACTCTGCGCTTCCTGAATGGCTTTCTTCAGGGCTTCGGGGTCGTGACCGTCAATTTCGTGCACCACATGCCAGTGATAAGCCTCAAAGCGTTTCGCGGTATCGTCGGTAAACCAGCCTTCGGTTTCACCGTCAATTGAGATGCCGTTGTGATCGTAGAAGCCAATCAGTTTGCCCAGCCCGAGCGTTCCTGCTAGCGAACAAACTTCATGGGAGATGCCTTCCATCAGGCAACCATCACCCATAAAAACGTAAGTAAAGTGATCGACAATTTCATGGTCGGGGCGGTTGAATTGCGCCCCTAATGTGCGTTCAGCAATCGCCATGCCGACGGCATTAGCGAGACCCTGGCCAAGTGGACCGGTGGTGGTTTCCACGCCTGGCGTATAGCCAATTTCCGGGTGGCCAGGGGTTTTGGAGTGAAGCTGACGGAAGTTTTTTAATTCCTCCATCGGCAAGTCATACCCGCTCAGATGCAACAGGCTGTAGAGCAGCATCGAGGCGTGACCGTTGGAGAGAATAAATCTGTCCCGGTCAGCCCAGGTGGGGTTCGTCGGATTATGGTGCAAGAAGTCATTCCATAACACTTCGGCAATATCTGCCATCCCCATCGGTGCACCTGGGTGGCCCGAATTGGCTTTTTGTACCGCGTCCATACTCAGGGCACGAATGGCATTAGCAAGCTCTTTACGAGATGACATGTTTCACTCCGTGGTTGTCGTTCAAAGTTTGGCGGCGAGTAAATCTTCCAGTTTGCGTTGATCAATGGCGAACAGGCGGATGCCTTCTGCGAGTTTTTCGACGGCCATTGGATCCTGATTATGTTCCCAACGGAAATCAGCTTCGCTAATCGGTTCTGGACGGCGGAAGCCTTGCGAAGTCGGCACCAATTTACGCACTACCGGTTCATCACTTTCCTGCAATTGTTGCAGCAGGTTAGGGGCGATAGTCAGGCGGTCGCAGCCCACCAACGCCAGAATTTGCTCGGTGCGGCGGAAACTCGCGCCCATCACAATGGTGTTGTAGTTATGCTGCTTAAAGTAATCATAGATATTGCGCACCGATTTGACGCCTGGATCTTCTTCAACCACATACGGGTCCATCGGTTTACGAGCCTGATACCAGTCGTAGATACGGCCAACGAACGGTGATATCAGGAATACGCCCGCTTCGGCACAGGCACGCGCCTGGGCAAATGAGAACAGTAGCGTCAGATTGCAGTCGATACCTTCTTTTTGCAGTTCCTCAGCAGCACGAATCCCTTCCCATGTTGAAGCGAGTTTGATAAGAACTCTCGATTTATCAATGCCAATTTCTTCATAAAGCGCAATCAAATGGCGCGCTTTGGCGATGCTTTTTTCTTTATCGAAAGAGAGGCGGGCGTCGACTTCCGTCGAAACACGGCCAGGAATGCTTTTAAGTATTTCCGCGCCGAAATTAACTGCCAGTTTGTCGCTGGCCTGTACAACCTGCGCTTCTAGCGTGTCTCCGCGCTGTTTACCGTAAGCAATGGCATCATCAATGAGCGTTTGATAGTGCGCTAAACCTGCGGCTTTCAGTAATAACGAGGGGTTGGTTGTTGCATCAATAGGCTGGTAATGGCGGATAGATTCGATATCGCCGCTGTCGGCAACAACGGTGGTGAACTTCTTGATACTCTCTAGCTGGCTCATGACTATCTCCTTAAAATACAGAATATTACTTACATGCTCCATGTTGCTTGTGACGAAAATTCATCAAAGGCATAACTAAAAAGCATAGCAGATAGGCATGGCATTGTTGTTAATGCCAGGTAACATAGTAGTTCTGGTTTTCTAACATTTTTATAAGTCGTTGCTGATAGTATGGCTATGTTCAAAGTTTAGAGCGCCTGCAAGCGCGATACTACGTGGCCTACAAAGTCCTTACCGACCCTTGAGAGTAATAAGAAAGGAACGAAGAAATGGATGAACAACTGAAGCAAAGTGCCCTCGATTTTCATGAATTCCCAACTCCCGGAAAAATTCAGGTATCACCAACCAAACCACTCGCCACTCAGCGTGACCTGGCATTGGCATACTCCCCGGGCGTGGCGGCACCTTGTCTTGAGATAGAAAAAGACCCGCTTGCGGCCTACAAATACACCGCACGTGGCAACCTGGTCGGCGTGATTTCCAACGGCACCGCAGTGCTGGGTCTGGGCAACATCGGCGCACTGGCAGGCAAGCCAGTGATGGAAGGTAAGGGGGTTCTGTTCAAGAAATTTGCCGGTATCGATGTGTTTGATATCGAAGTCGATGAAATGGATCCGGATAAGCTGATTGAAGTTATCGCAGCGCTCGAACCTACTTTTGGTGGCATCAACTTAGAAGACATCAAAGCCCCAGAGTGTTTCTACATCGAGAAAAAACTGCGTGAGCGCATGAACATTCCTGTGTTCCATGACGATCAGCACGGCACAGCCATCATTTGTACCGCTGCGGTGCTTAACGGCCTGCGCGTAGTTGAGAAGAATATTTCTGATGTCCGCCTGGTGGTTTCTGGCGCGGGCGCTTCTGCGATTGCCTGTATGAACCTGCTGGTTCAGTTGGGTATCCAGAAACACAACATCGTGGTTTGCGACTCGAAAGGCGTTATCTACAAAGGCCGTGAAGCCAACATGGCGGAAACTAAAGCGGCCTACGCGGTGGACGATAACGGCAAGCGCACGCTGCTTGAAGTCATTGAAGGTGCGGATATTTTCCTCGGTTGTTCTGGCCCGAAAGCCATGACACAGGAAATGGTCAAGAAGATGGCGCGTTCGCCACTGATTCTGGCGTTGGCGAACCCTGAACCGGAAATCCTTCCACCGTTGGCAAAAGAAGTGCGCCCTGATGCGATTATCTGCACCGGCCGTTCTGACTTCCCAAACCAGGTGAACAACGTGCTGTGCTTCCCGTTCATCTTCCGTGGCGCGCTGGATGTTGGCGCAACGGCGATTAACGAAGAGATGAAACTGGCAGCAGTTCACGCCATTGCCGAGCTGGCACATGCCGAGCAAAGTGATGTGGTGGCTTCAGCTTACGGCGAAGAAGAGCTGACTTTCGGCCCGGATTACCTGATTCCAAAACCGTTCGACCCGCGTCTAATCGTGCAAATCGCACCAGCGGTAGCGAAAGCGGCAATGGACACCGGTGTGGCTACGCGCCCAATTCAGGATTTCGACGCTTACCGCGAAAAACTGACCGAGTTCGTTTACAAAACTAACCTGTTTATGAAGCCGATCTTCTCGCAGGCGCGTAAAGATCCGAAACGTGTGGTGCTGACCGAAGGTGAAGAAGCGCGTGTGCTGCATGCGACTCAGGAACTGATTACCTTGGGCCTGGCGAAGCCGATTCTGATTGGCCGCCCGGCGGTTATCGAAATGCGTCTGAAGAAACTGGGCCTGCAAATGCGCGCCGGTGTCGACTTCGAAATCGTGAATAACGAATCCGATCCGCGTTTCAAAGAGTACTGGAACGAGTACTACAACATCATGAAACGCCGCGGCATTACGCAAGAACAAGCGCAGCGTGCGGTGATCAGCAACACGACGGTGATCGGCGCTATCATGGTGCATCGTGGTGAAGCTGACGCGATGATTTGTGGCACCATCGGTGAATATCACGAGCACTTTAGTGTGGTTGAGAAGCTGTTCGGCTACCGTGAAGGCGTGAAAGCGGCGGGGGCGATGAACGCGCTGTTGCTGCCAAGCGGCAACACCTTTATTGCTGACACCTACGTCAATGACGATCCATCGCCGGAAGAGTTGACCGAAATCACTTTGCTGGCTGCAGAAACGGTGCGCCGCTTTGGTATCGAGCCGAAAGTTGCGCTGCTGTCGCATTCCAACTACGGTTCTTCCGACTCAAAAGCCGCCTGCAAAATGCGCGCGACGCTGGAGATGGTGCGTGCTCGTGCACCAGAGCTGGAAATTGACGGCGAAATGCACGGTGATGCGGCATTGGTGGAAAGCATTCGCAACGAACGTATGCCAGACAGCCCGCTGAAAGGTTCGGCAAATATCCTGATCATGCCGAACGTGGAAGCGGCACGCATTAGCTACAACTTACTGCGTGTTTCAAGCTCCGAAGGGGTGACCGTCGGGCCAGTACTGATGGGCGTGGCGAAACCGGTGCACGTGTTAACGCCGATTGCTTCTGTTCGTCGTATTGTGAATATGGTGGCGCTGGCGGTAGTTGAGGCGCAGACCGTTCCGTTGTGATTGTTTGGTGGAGTCTTGTAGGTCGGATAAGCGTAAGCGTCATCCGACAACAGGGTTAGACCCAATCTTTAACCGGCAAGAAATCACGATACAAGGCAGCCTCCGGGCTGCCTTCTTCTGGCTGATAGTTATATTCCCAACGCACCAGTGGTGGCATCGACATTAAAATCGACTCTGTACGCCCGCCGGTCTGCAAACCAAATAACGTGCCACGATCCCACACCAGATTAAACTCGACATAACGGCCACGACGATAAAGCTGGAAGTCGCGCTCACGCTCGCCCCACGGCAACGCTTTGCGTCGCTCGACAATTGGCAAATACGCATCCAGATAACCGTTGCCCACTGCCTGCATAAAGCTAAAGCAATGCGCAAAATCAGGCGTGTTGAGATCGTCAAAGAACAAGCCGCCAATACCGCGCTGTTCGTTGCGATGCTTAATAAAGAAGTAATCGTCGCACCACTTTTTGTAACGCGGGAATACGTCATCGCCAAACGGTTGGCACAGGTCGTGCGCGGTTTTATGCCAGTGAACGGCATCTTCTTCAAAACCGTAAAACGGCGTTAAGTCAAAACCACCGCCGAACCACCACACCGGTTCACAGCCCGGTTTTTCTGCGATGAAAAAACGCACATTGGCGTGGCTGGTGGGAATGTACGGGTTGAGCGGATGCACTACCAGCGACACGCCCATTGCTTCAAAACTGCGTCCGGCAAGTTCCGGACGATGTGCGGTGGCTGATGCAGGCATGGCATCACCATGAACGTGAGAGAAGTTAACTCCCGCTTGCTCAAAAATACCCCCGCCACGTAACACCCGACTGCGCCCACCGCCGCCACCTTCGCGCTGCCAGCTATCTTCTTCAAATGAGGCACCATCAACGGCGCTGAGTTGTTGGCAGATGGTGTCCTGCAATTGCAGCAGGAATTGTTTTACGGCGTGAATATCAGGCGTATTCATAGGCATCAACGTTTTTTGCTGTGAGCTTTTTGGTTATCAAACCAATGGAAGTAGCTAATGACGCCAGAGGCAATGGCATTAGCAATTTTTTGGCGGAACGCGGTCGTGCCAAGCAGTTTCTCTTCACCGGGATTAGTGATGAAGGAGGTTTCGACCAGTACTGACGGGATCGACGGTGATTTCAGGACTACAAACGCCGCTTGTTCCGTATTACGGCTGTGCAGTTTGTGCACTGGCTTTATCTGTTTGAGGATATGTGAGCCGAGTGTCAGGCTGTTTTTGATGGTATCGGTTTGAACCAAATCGAACAGAACCTGCTGTAAATACTGATCTTTGTGTTTCACTTTGCTGCCCGCGACGTCATCGGCGGCGTTTTCTTTATCAGAAAGGTATTTTGCCATCGCACTACTGGCGCCACGATTGGAAAGGGCAAACACCGACGCACCGGCTGCGGATGGGTTGGTAAATCCATCGGCATGAATCGACATAAAGAGATCGGCACCGTGTTTATGGGCGATTTCAACGCGATCGTATAGCGGAATAAATTCATCGCTGGTACGTGTGAGTTTGGCCTCTATCCCATTACTTTTTAAAATGTTTCTCACATTTTTAGCAATGGCCAGTACCACATGTTTCTCTTTGGAACCATTATGACCAATCGCGCCGGTATCAATACCGCCGTGACCTGGGTCGAGCATCACCACCCGGCGAGCGCCAGATTTTTTCGTCGGTTTGCTGTGGTTAGTGGTGGTTTTAAGGGGTTTAGCTTCGGAACTGGCCAAAGCCTTATTTACGCCTGTTAAGGTTAAGGCAGCCAAACCAGTCAGCAGTAGCTGGCGGCGAGTAGTCAAATGCGTCAGTGATTTAATTTTGCTCATACGGCGAGTTTTTTTATCTTCAAAATTGCTGATAGGCATTTATAGCGTATCGGCAAAGGGTAAACGACAAGCATTTTCCGGAATTTTTATTTCGAAAAATGAATGAGTGGCTAGTATGCCATTTTTTCGCTGCTTATTGGCTAAACGGAAACTTAAAGCCATAATCAGGCTTTTAGACTTTCAGGTGGCTGATCCCATGGAAATACGTGTTTTTCGCCAGGATGATTTCGAAGAAGTCATTACGCTTTGGGAACGTTGCGACTTACTGCGTCCGTGGAACGATCCTGAAATGGATATTGAGCGCAAACTTAATCATGACGCGGATCTGTTCTTAGTCGCGGAAGTGGGGGGCGAAGTCGTTGGCTCATTAATGGGCGGCTATGACGGCCACCGTGGCTCCGCTTATTACCTCGGCGTGCACCCAGAATTTCGTGGTCGCGGCATCGCCAATGCGCTGCTCAGCCGGCTGGAAAAAAAGCTGATTGCCCGCGGTTGCCCAAAAATTCAAATCATGGTGCGTGAAGAAAACGACCTGGTGATTGGCATGTATGAGCGGCTCGAGTACGAGCAGCAGGATGTGATGCTACTCGGCAAACGGCTGATTGAAGACCAGGAATATTAATGCCTGAGCTGTATCCACCGTCGGATTACGATACTCACGGTAATCTGAAAACACCCATTTTGTTTTGGTGTATTCTCCTGCTGCAGGCACGAACCTGGTTTGTGTTGGTGCTTGCAGCGGCGTCCCGCCAGCAGGGCGATGCCATCCTCAGTGTGTTCTATCCTGACCGCGATACTTTTTGGTTTGGATTATTGCCCGGTATCCCCGCCGCGCTGGCATTCATGATTAGCGGTCGTCGCCATTTGCACCCTCGGTTATGGGCGATTTGGCGCTGGGTTTTAGTTGCCGCGCAGGGTATCGTTCTGGCCTGGCAACTGCTGCTTTTATGGCAAGGCGAAGAGTTAACCGCTGTGACTTTATCGCTGCTGATAGCCGATATCTTTGCCTTGTGGTGGCTGTGTAGCAGCCAACGTTTACGCGATTACTTCACTCTTAGCCGTGATTAACCTGGCACTTTTGGGAAAGTTTGTACTCCAAAACGCGTCCCCATGCTTAATAAAGGAATTTCTGATGAAAACACTGCGCCTGATGCTAATAGGATTGCCACTGGTTTTAAGTGGGTGCTCGACGCTGTCTTCGGTCAACTGGTCTGCGGCAAATCCAATGAACTGGTTCGGTTCGTCGCTTGAAGTGAGCGAGCAAGGTGTGGGTGAAATCACTGCCAGCACACCAATGGATGAAAAAGCCGTTAGCAGTGCATTGAACGATAACTACCGTTTGCGCAGCGGCATGAAAACCGATAACGGCGATATTGTGCGCTTCTATGAAGCCATGACTGACAGAACGGTGATGGTTGTCGTTAACGGCGAAAAAGGTACGGTCAGTCGTGTCGATGTGCTGGATAGCGATATTGAAACCGATAGTGGCGTTAAAATTGGCACCACCTTTAGCACTCTTTATGACAAAGCATTTGGTTCGTGTGTCAAAGCGACCGGTGACGACAGCGATGGCGTTGAGTGCAAAGCACCTAACAGCCAGCATATTAGCTATCTGTTTAGCGGCGAATGGCATGGTGCGCCGGAGTTGATGCCATCTGACGACACGCTCAAAAACTGGAAAATCAGTAAAATTATCTGGCGTCGATAAAAATTAACCCTGGGTTTGCGTCTTCTCAAGAAGGCGCCGCCGCGATTGGGTATCATCAGGGAATAAACGCCACGTAGAGTGGCGTGTTCATTTAGGAGGATTCATGTCTCGTGTTCAAACTGGCATTCTGCCAGAACATTGTCGCGCCGCTGTTTGGCTGGAAGCGAGTTTTCAGGGCGATTTCGATGCCATTCGTCAGGGCAGCAAAACCTTCAATCAGTCACTGAGTGCTTTGCAGGATAAATTCCCGGAAGCCAATTTAGGCGCGGTAGTGGCATTTGGTCATGACCTGTGGCGCGATTTAAGTGGCGGCGTGGGTGCAAGCGAGCTGAAAAACTTCACGCCGTTAGGCAAAGGCCTGGCACCAGCGA
>NZ_JAHWLU010000005.1:0-85419 GCF_022134725.1 Buttiauxella sp. S19-1 | reverse complement strand
GCCCACAAATCGCGTTGAAAACTGAATTGCAGTTTCCGGGTAATTCAGATATTCAAAAATCACATGCGCGCTTGCCAGCGTTGCATGGCCACAAAGGTTTACCTCCCCTTGCGTGGTAAACCAACGCAACTCAAAACCCTCATCGGTGGTGACAAAAAAAGCTGTTTCCGATTGATTATGCTGTCGTGCCATTGCCAGTAAGGTTGCATCTGGCAGCCATTCCGTCAGCGGGCAAACCGCAGCAGCATTGCCACCAAAAGTGGTGTCCGTAAACGCATCGACCATATAAAAATCAATTTGCTGCATGGCATTTTCTCCCTCGGTAAGCCTATGACTTCTACCATGTCATAACTTCCATGAAAATCACCACAATAAAATGAGACTTAAATCACAAAATTGGTTGTACAGCTGGTTTGATGGTTTTATGATCGCCTGCTCACCACTCTTTCTAAAACCTGCGCGAATACCATCTATGACTATAAGCAAAGTCTCACGTAAAACGGCGTGGCTACGCGTCGTTACGCTCGCTGTCGCGGCCTTTATTTTTAACACCACGGAATTTGTCCCGGTTGGTTTACTGTCTGACATTGCCGATAGTTTTGGTATGCAGACTGCGCAAGTTGGGATCATGCTAACTATCTACGCATGGGTGGTGGCGCTAATGTCCCTTCCCTTTATGCTGTTAACCAGTCAGGTCGAACGAAAGCGCTTATTGGTCAGTATTTTCGTCTTATTTATCGTAAGTCACGTGCTCTCATTCGTCGCCTGGAGCTTCCCGGTGTTGGTGATTAGCCGCATTGGGATTGCCTTTGCCCACGCTATATTCTGGTCAATTACCGCGTCGCTGGCGATTCGTATGGCACCGGCCGGGAAAAAGGCTCAAGCACTCAGCTTGATAGCCACAGGTACCGCGCTGGCGATGGTTTTAGGTTTGCCGCTTGGACGTATCGTTGGGCAATATTTCGGCTGGCGTACCACTTTCTTCGCTATTGGTGTCGTCGCCGCGCTCACGCTGTTCTGTGTGATGAAACTGCTGCCTAAATTGCCAAGCGAACACTCAGGTTCGCTGAAAAGTTTGCCGTTGCTGTTTAAACGCCCAGCCCTGGTGAGCTTGTATGTATTGGTCGCGGTGGTGGTGACCGCGCATTACACCGCCTACAGCTACATCGAACCGTTCGTACAAACCGTAGCCGGATTGAGTGCGAACGTGGCGACGCTGCTACTGTTGGTGCTGGGTGCCGCAGGGATTATTGGCAGCGTGCTGTTTGGTAAACTGGGCAATCGCCATTCATCAACGCTGGTCAGCGGTTCGATCGGTTTACTGGTGTTGTGCCTCGCGTTGTTACTGCCTGCCGCGCAAAGCAGCACTCAGCTCACTCTGTTATGCCTGTTCTGGGGAATCGCCATTATGGTTATCACCCTCGGCATGCAGGTGAAAGTTTTGGCACTGGCCCCCGATGCAACCGATGTTTCTATGGCGTTATTCTCAGGGATTTTTAATCTCGGGATTGGCGCGGGCGCGTTGGTAGGTAACCAGGTTAGCCTGCATTTTGATATGTCGAGTATTGGGCTGGTGGGGGCGGTTCCGGCACTGGTGGCGCTTATCGTTTCAGTATTAATTTTCCGTCGTTGGCCGGTTTCCTTAGAAGAACAGCACAGCCACGGTTAGCCAGGATAAAGGATGTCGGGTAGCGTTGCGCTTACCCGACATTCGCGTTTATTGGGCTGGAAATTTGGTAATAATCTCTAGTACCCCGTTAATAATGAACTGAACCCCCATACACACCAGCAGGAAGCCCATCAGGCGCGAAATCGCTTCAATACCGCTCTTGCCGACCAGGCGCATAATCGCACCAGAACTGCGTAAACTCCCCCACAAAATCAGCCCTACCAGCGCAAAAATCAGCGGTGGAGCCACCAGCACAACCCAGGCGGGGAAATTGACACCATGCTCAACCGTTGACGATGAACTGATGATCATCGCAATGGTCCCCGGCCCCGCCGTACTTGGCATCGCCAATGGGACAAACGCGATATTGGTATCAGGCTCCTGCTCAAGCTCCTCGGCTTTTGTATGTGCTTCCGGTGATTCATGCGCCTTCTGCTGCGGGAACAGCATGCGGAAACCAATAAAGGCCACAATTAAGCCACCCGCAATACGCAAGCCCGGTATCGAAATACCAAAGGTGTTCATCACAACTTGCCCAGCGTAGTAAGCCACCATCATGATGATGAATACATTCACTGACGCCATCAGCGCAGTTCTATCACGCGCCTTTTTATTCATATCGCCAGCAAGGCCGAGGAACAATGCTACCGTTGTTAACGGGTTAGCCAGCGGCAATAACACCACCAGCCCAAACCCTATGGCCTTTACCAAATCCATCATCTTCTAACCCTTAATTGCAGTGACTTTTCGCGATTCAGAGTATAGCAGTCACCCTTCGCGCATTCGTTACAGAACTGTATGTATGTTAACAGTTGAACCGTTTTAGCTATTTGTGTCATCACATATTCATAACGTTGACATATGCTTGCCTGAGCAATAATATCTGCCGTGATTAAATATACTTGCCTGGGCAATAATAGTGAAAAACACTAACGATCTGTTTAACGAGGTGATTCCGCTTGGAAGACTGATTCATATGGTTAACCAACATAAGGATCGCCTGCTAAACGATCATCTTTCCCCACTCGATATCACCGCCACGCAATTTAAGGTGCTTTGCAGCATTTATTGCGAAGAGTGCGTACAGCCTGTCGAGTTGAAAAAAGCCTTATCAGTAGACCTGGGTGCGTTAACTCGCATGTTGGACCGCCTGCTGAGCAAGGGGTGGATTGAACGGTTGCCTAATCCCAACGACAAACGCGGTGTACTGGTACGATTGACTCCGGAAGGGAAAACATTGTGCGAAAAATGTCACCAACTTGTCGGAAAAAACCTGCATCAAGAACTGACTAAAAACCTGACAGCAGATGAAGTGACCACACTTTATCAACTGCTGACAAAGGTATTGCCGTAAAACCTGAAAAGAGGTGAACGATGTCCAGACGAAACAATGATTCAATCACCATTCAAAGCATTTTGGACTGGATTGAAGAAAACCTGGAAACCCCTCTGTCGCTAGAGAAGGTTTCGCAGCGTTCGGGCTACTCGAAGTGGCACCTGCAACGGATGTTTAAAAAAGAGACCGGCCATTCATTAGGCCAATACATCCGCAATCGCAAATTGACTGAGATCGCCCTCAAGCTGAAACAAAGCAACGAGCCGATTCTCTATTTGGCAGAGCAGTATGGGTTTGAGTCGCAACAGACGCTCACTCGGACCTTCAAGAATTACTTTTCTGTACCTCCTCATCGGTTCCGCGTTGCGTGTTCAGGTGGTGAAGGAAAGTATATTCATCCGCTAAATCATTAATATTGTTAACAAACGCTATGCAACCGTCTGTTGATTCAGACACCGAGGATTTATGAAACGTTACATCTCCGCGGCAAGCCTGCTTTTGATTCTGGCTTCCACTAACGCTCTGGCGGAGCAATCAACCCAATTCAGTGCCACGCAAGCCAATCATGGCAACATGATTATCCCCGCGTCTGAAAACTGTGCTGACGATAGCCACATGATGGGTGACAAGTCTGAGTTGCTGGGTACGCCGTATTACCGCGACAACAGCCACTAATCTCTACCATGGCGGGTCTGGAACGCTGACCCGCCCGGCACACTAATTCGTCACCGTTCTGCGCACCCGCAAGCCGAAGACATTAATATACAATCCGCCCATAATCAGCAGCGCCCCCGCTAACTGTGTCATCGACAAGGTTTCCCCCAGCAGCCATGCGGCACTCGCCATCCCGACAACCGGCACCAGTAACGATAACGGTGCAACACGCCAGGTTTCGTAGCGCCCCAGCAAACTTCCCCAAATCCCGTAACCAACAATTGTTGCTACAAATGCGAGATAAACCAGCGACAAAATCGTCGTCATATCAATGGCTATCAGGCTTTGCCACATCACGGCTGCCCCATCGAACAGGAAACTGGCGGCAAAGAATGGCAGTACCGGAATTAATGCACTCCACACCACCAAAGACATAATTGGCGGACGCGCCTCCAGTTGCATAATTTTCTTATTGAAGATATTGCCGCATGCCCAGCTAAACGCCGCGGCCAACGTCAGCATAAAACCGAGCAAAGCCACATGTTGCCCACCAAGACTGCCTTCAATCAGCACCAGCACACCGATAACAGCAAGGGAAATCCCCGCCAGTTGCTTGCCTTGCAGACGTTCTTTGAAGACACAAGCGCCGAGGATAATCGTGAAGAACGCCTGCGCCTGAAGCACCAGTGAAGCCAACCCCGCAGGCATGCCAAATTTAATGGCGCTGAACAAAAATGCAAACTGCCCAAAGCTGATCGTCAGCCCGTAAGCGGCCAGCAAGCGAAAAGGAATTTTCGGACGCGCGACAAACAGTAACGCAGGGAAAGCAACCAGCAAGAAACGCAGACCAGCCAATAACAGCGGCGGCATATTATGCAGCCCCATTTTGATCACTACGAAATTCAGCCCCCACACCACCACGACCAGCATCGCCAGCAGTCCATCTTTGCGCGTCATACTTCGACCTCTGTTGATATTACAAATTTGTTAAAATTTACGGCTAAACTAACAGTTTGAATAGATACAGTTGGCACTTTAAAGCTTAGATACAGAAAGCATTCCCTGATAAACGGCATCTATACTTTGCCAAATCTTCATGCTAAATCTGATAACCCCCAATTAATCATTAATAAAAACAAACGATAAAATGGTTTCTTTAGCAACGCGTTTCTCTGGCAAGCAACTCTCCATCAGCGTTTTACTGCTCTCCTCACTGTTACTGACCGTAGGACGTGGGCTAACGCTCCCCTTTATGACCATTTACCTTTCCCGGCAATACAACATGCCGTTAAACGAAATTGGCATGGCGCTGACGATGGCTCTCACCGCTGGGGTGGTTTTCAGCCTGTGGTTTGGCATCCTGGCAGATAAATTCGACAAGAAAAAATACATGCTGCTGGCGATTGTGATTTTTCTCGGCGGATTTGTCGCGATCCCGCTGGTGAATAACGCCGTTCTGGTGGTGGTATTTTACTCGCTGATTAACTGCGCTTATTCGGTGTTTGCGACGGTGCTAAAAGGCTATTTTTCTGACACGCTGGAAATTCACCAGAAACCGAAAATTTTCTCGCTCAATTACACCTTCGCCAATATCGGTTGGACGGTTGGCCCGCCGATTGGCACGCTGGCGGTGCTCTACAGCACTAACCTGCCATTCTGGTTATCCGGCCTGACGGCGATCATTCCGTTTATCGTGATTAGCCGTTATGTGCATAGCGTGCCGGTGAGTGAACTCCAGCAAGACAGCAACGTCAGGCTTTCGCCGTTGCAAATGCTCAAAGATAAGGCGCTGATGTATTTCACTTTGTCGGCTTTCCTCGGCTCGCTGGTCTTCGGCTCGTTCGCCGCGTGTTTATCGCAGTATGCAATTGCCATCTCTGATTCGGATCTGGCACAAAAAGTGGTGGGTGTGGTTCTGCCAGTGAATGCGTTTGTGGTGGTGGTTTTTCAATACATGGTTGGTAAACGCATTCGCCCGGATAACATTAAAAAGCTGATGGCATACGGCACGCTATTTTTCATCGCCGGGCTGGCAGGCTTTATGATTTCCGGCGACAACTTGCTGCTGTGGGGCTTATCGGCGGCGGTGTTTACTCTCGGCGAGCTTATCTTCGCCCCTGGTGAATATATGCTGGTGGATAACATTGCCCCAGCGGGACTGAAAGCCAGCTATTTCTCAGCCCAACAATTGGGATGGTTAGGCGGCGCATGTAATCCACTATTCACTGGATTAATGCTGACCTGGTTGCCGCCGTATATGCTGTTTGTGGTATTGATGGCCGCCATCGCGCTGGCTTATTTGATGGTTGTGAAAGGGATGGCGGCCAAGCCGATGTTGGTGCTCAATTAAATGGTGGATGACGCTTGCGCTTATCCACCCTACAAAACCGAAACCGTATAACGGGTTACGCTAAACCAAATCTTTTCGATACTGAATAAAGCCCGGCTTATCCGCTAACTTGTCATATAACGCCTGGCCTGCGGCATTGGTTTCATGGGTATGCCAGTACACGCGCTGGCAACTTTTCGCCTGAGCATGCTGATAAACCCCTTCGATTAATGCCCGCCCGATGCCTTTGCCGCGTGATTCAGGCGCGGTAAACAGATCCTCAAGATAACAATGATCTTCTGCCGACCAGGTGCCTCGGTGGTAAACCATATGGGTAAAACCGACCATTTTCCCCTGCCCGTCAAACGCCCCCAGCGCAAACATCGGTTCGTTAGCGTCAAGCATTCTGCGCCACGTCAGTTGGCTAATTTCATCACTGAGCTGGCTGTTGTAAAACGTCAAATAACCCTGCCATAAAACAGCCCACGCCGCGTGATCGCCCTCTTCCAGTGCTCTGACTTGCAGCGTGTTTCTGCTGTCGGCTGGACGATGGTGGCTCAGGCTTTCACGAATCTGCGCCAACCCCTGTTTCTGCACGCCATCCGGCATATTCTCAACGCAAAGCCAGCTTTCAAATGCCTGCTGAATCAGCGGCCATTCGCTATCGAGAATCGAAAACCACGCGGTATCGCGAGTGCGCTGCTTGTACACCACGGCCTGGCGGAATAACCCTTCATAACGGAAGCCAAGGCGGATCGCCGCATGGCGCGATGGGCCATTCAGACTGTCACATTTCCATTCATAGCGGCGATAGCCCAGGTCAAAGGCATATTTCATCAGCAGATAATGGGCTTCGGTAGCCTGAACAGTGCGTTGCAGCAACGGCGAATACATCACAAAACCGACTTCAACTACCCCGTTCGCCGGGTCGATACGCATTAGTGACAGCGTTCCCCAGGCCTTGCCGCTCTGGCAATCGACAACCGCAAAGTGCAGCGGGTCGTTGCTCTGCGCGGCGCTGGCAATAAAGTCGGCAAATTGCTGTTGCTCAGCAAACGGCCCAATACTCAGATACGTCCAGCCACGGCCATCTTGCGCCGTATTCCATGCGGCCCACAAATCCGCGCTATGTGCGTCAGATAGCGGTTCGAGGCGGCAAAAGCGCCCTTCCAGCACCCTACGTTGCGGGCGCGGGCACGGCTGCCAGGCTGGCAGAGCATGGCCTACTGGTTGTTGATATTCGTTTAATCCACTCAAGCGACGCCTCACCAGGTTTTGACATTAGTCTCCTGAATATAAACAACTAAAGGCACAACACAAAGAACCAAAATGTGGCCGTTTTTGTAGACCATACCGTGGTTTAAATGGCAACAAGCCCTCTTACCCCATCGGTTTCCATATTCGCTCCCGCGCCGCGTTGAATGATTGAACCGCGCGACATGACTAAATAGCTGTCGGCAAGGTCGGCGGCGAAGTCATAAAATTGTTCGACCAGCAAAATAGCCATATCGCCTTTTGCGGCAAGACTACTAATAACCTGACCGATCTCCTTAATCACCGAAGGCTGTATCCCTTCGGTTGGCTCGTCCAGAATCAGCAACTGCGGTTTACAGGCCAGCGCACGGCCAATGGCCAGTTGCTGCTGTTGCCCGCCGGAAAGGTCGCCGCCGCGCCGCTGCTTCATCTCTTTGAGTACCGGAAACAAGTGATAAATCTCTTCCGGCACTTGTTTAGCTTCACGCCCGGTAAAACGTGAAAGCCCCATCAGCAGATTTTCTTCGACCGTTAAGCGCGGGAAAATCTCGCGGCCCTGCGGCACATAGGCAATTCCTGCCTGTACGCGCTGGTGTGGTTTGCGGCTGGTGATATTATTTTTCTGCCAGTTCACGCTGCCGGATTTTGCCGGGATCAACCCCATCAGGCATTTCAGCAGCGTGCTTTTCCCCACGCCATTGCGCCCCAGCAGGCAGGTGACTTCACCAATCTTTGCTTCAAACGAGACGCCGCGCAGAATATGGCTGCCGCCGTAGTATTGGTTTAGATCGTTGACTATGAGCATAGTTATCCCCGAGTTTGTGTCGGATGACGCTTCGCTTATCCGACCTACATGGACAGTTTTAGGGTGGAAACACGAAGCGTCATGCACCATGAAGTTGTAGGGTGGAAAAGCGCAGCGTCCTCCACCATGAATTTAGCGCCCCAAATAAACCTCAATCACCTGTTCATTAGCCTGCACTTCACGCAGTGAACCTTCCGCCAGCACCTGCCCCTGATGCAACACCGTCACATGGTCAGCAATGGTTTCCACAAAGCCCATATCGTGCTCCACCACCATCAGCGAATGCTTGCCCGCCAGCCCGCGAAACAGTTCGGCGGTATATTCGGTTTCCGCATCGGTCATGCCTGCGGCGGGTTCATCGAGCAACAGCAAATGTGGCTCCTGCACCAGCAACATGCCGATTTCGAGAAATTGCTTTTGCCCATGGGAAAGCAGGCCCGCTTTGCGATGGCGTTCGGCAGCGAGTCGCAGCGTTGTCAGCATTTCGTCGATGCGGTCGCGCTGCTCAGAATTCAGTTTCGCCCGCAAACTCGCCCACACCGATTTATCGGTTTTCTGGGCAATTTCGAGATTTTCAAACACCGTCAGCGCTTCAAACACCGTCGGCTTCTGGAATTTGCGGCCAATGCCGCGTTTGGCGATATCTGCCGGTTCGAGGCACATTAAATCGGTGGATTGATCGTAAAATGCCCTGCCGCTTTGCGGTTTCGTTTTGCCGGTAATCACATCCATCAGCGTGGTTTTTCCGGCACCGTTCGGGCCAATTACACAGCGCAATTCGCCAACGCCAATATTGAGCGACAAATTCGTCAGAGCCTGGAAACCGTCAAAACTGACATTGATGTTTTCCAGCATCAGTACCGGGTCAGTCTGGTCGCGGAAGCGGTCAGCCTCATGCTGGCGGGTAAAAAGTGGTTCGCCGGGTTGCATTATTTCTCTCCTTTACGCAGCAGGCCAATCACGCCGCGCGGTAAAAACAGCGTGACGACGATAAAAATCAGGCCAAGAAACAGCTGCCAGTATTCCGGCACTGCCATGGTGAAGTAGCTTTTCGCACCGTTCACCAGACCTGCGCCAAGGATCGGGCCTATCAGCGTGCCGCGCCCGCCGAGTGCCACCCAAATAGCGGCTTCGATAGAATTGGTTGGCGACATTTCACCAGGGTTGATAATCCCAACTTGTGGCACATACAACGCCCCCGCCAGCCCGCAAAGTACCGCAGATAGCGTCCACACCAGCAGCTTGAAACCTTTTGGGTCATAGCCGCAGAACACCAGGCGGTTTTCCGCATCGCGCACCGCGGTTAGTACCCGGCCAAACTTGCTGCGAGCCAATGTGAAACCTATTCCGAGGCTTGCCATCAGCAACAAAACCGTGGCGATAAACAGCCCGATGCGCGTACCCGTTGCGGTAATCGGCATACCTAAGATAGTGGTAAAGCCAGTGAAACCGTTGTTGCCACCAAAGCCAGTTTCATTGCGAAAGAACAGCAGCATTCCGGCGTAGGTCAGCGCCTGGGTCATAATCGAGAAATAGACGCCTTTGATTTTTGAGCGGAAGGCAAAGAAGCCAAACACCAACGCGAGCAGCCCCGGCACCAGGACAATCAGCGCCAACGCCCAGGCAAAATGCTGCGTACCCCACCAGAACCACGGCAATTGATCCCAGGAAAGGAACGACATAAACGCCGGTAGCCCGTCGCCTGCGGCCTGACGCATCAGATACATGCCCATCGCGTAGCCGCCGAGTGCAAAGAAAATGCCATGCCCAAGTGACAATAACCCGGCGTATCCCCACACCAAATCCAGCGCAACCGCGACAGTTGCATAACAGAGGATTTTGCCGACCAGCGTCAGCGTGTAAGTCGAAAGACTCAGTGGATGACTGGCTGGCAACAGCGTCAGAAACGGCAATGTCAGCATCAGCACCACCATCAGCGAACCCAGCGCCATCGAGATGCGCGGTGCTTTGCGGGTCAGTGTTAACGTTAGCGGCTGGCTCATCAGTCGATAACCCTCCCTTTCAGGGCGAACAGGCCTTGCGGGCGTTTCTGGATAAACAGAATAATCAGCACAAGGATGAGGATTTTGCCCAGCACCGCACCAATTTGCGGTTCCAGAATTTTGTTAAAGATCCCAAGCCCGAAAGCTGCGGCCACGGTTCCCGCCAGTTGCCCGACACCGCCGAGCACCACCACCAGGAATGAATCGATGATGTAGCCTTGCCCCAGCTCCGGGCCGACGTTACCAAGCTGAGAAAGCGCCACCCCGCCAAGACCTGCAATGCCGGAACCGAGGCCAAACGCCAGCATATCCACGCGCCCGGTTGGCACGCCGCAGCAGGCGGCCATGGCGCGGTTTTGCGTCACGGCTCGCACATTCATGCCAAGACGCGTTTTATTGAGCAGCAACCAGGTGAAGAGCAACACCAGCATCACGAAACCAATCACCACCAGGCGGTTCCACGGCAAAATCAGGTTTGGCAGCACTTGTACGCCACCAGACAACCACGCCGGGTTGGCGACCTCCATGTTCTGCGCACCAAACACCATGCGCACAATCTGGATAAGCATCAGGCTGATGCCCCACGTCGCCAGCAAGGTTTCCAGCGGGCGGCCATAAAGATGGCGAATCACGGTGCGCTCAAGCGCCATGCCGATTCCGGCGGTGATGGCAAATGCCACCGGCAAAGCGACAATCGGGTAAAACGTCAGCCAGGCCGGTGCATATTGCTGAAAAGCGTTTTGCACCAGCCATGCGGAATACGCGCCCAACATCAGCATTTCGCCATGCGCCATATTAATCACGCCCAGCAAACCGTAGGTAATCGCCAGCCCCAGCGCTGCCAGCAGCAAAATAGAACCCAGCGACAGCCCCATAAATGCCTGACCGAGAATCTCGCCCAGCATTAAACGGTGTTGAATTTTTTTCAGCCCTTCGCTCGCCGCTTTGCGCACCTGCGCGTCGGGTTCGGTCTGCGCGTCCGTCAGCGGTTTGAGTAGTGCCTGGGTGTCGGGGTCAGCCGAGTGACTCAGCAGGTCGACTGCATTTAAACGCACTTTTGCGTCAGTGCTCGCGAGTTGTAGTTGTGCCAGCACGCCTTCCAGCGCGTGGCGGACATTTTCATCCGGTTCAGCTTTCAGCCTTTGTTGCAGCAACGGCAGCAAATCAGGCTGGACATCGCGTTGCAGCGCCTCTGCCGCTTGCAAACGCTCAGTGACATTGTCACTTATCAGGCGATGACTGGCGAGTGCGCTGCCTGCAAGAACGCGTAATCGGTTAGTCAGTCGGACTTTTCTATCGTTAATGACCAGATTTTCTTGCGCCAGAGCGTTGAGTAACGGTAACCGCTTTGCATCCGGTGCCGCCGCCCATGTTTGCAGCAGTTTTGCCTGTTGCGTGCGGTTTGCTGCGGCAAAATCCTCAGCGTCTCCGGCATGAGCGAAACACGGCAGCAGCCAGGCTACGAATAACAGCCAGCGTACAAGTTTCATGGGCATCTCCTGGAGTTTATGGTGGATGACGCTGCGCTTATCCACCCTACAAAGGCATTTGTAGGTCGGGTAAGCGTTAGCGTCACCCGACACTGGTTTTGCTTTAGTTGCTCGCCATTTTCACAGGCTCGTCAGACTTCTTGTCGTTACCGGCAATGAACGGGCTCCACGGCTGGGCGCGAACCGGGCCTTCGGTCTGCCACACCACGTTGAACTGGCCGTTGCCTTCGATTTCACCAATCATCACTGGCTTATGCAGATGGTGGTTGGTGGCGTCCATGGTGAGCGTAAAGCCAGACGGCGCTTTGTATGTTTGCCCTGCCATCGCCTCACGAACTTTGTCCACATCCGTGCTTCCGGCTTTTTCCACCGCTTGCGCCCACATATGGATGCCGACGTAGGTCGCTTCCATCGGGTCGTTGGTCACGACCGTGTCGGCATTCGGCAGCTTGTGGGCTTTGGCGTAGGCTTTCCATTCGGCGACAAACGCTTTGTTGGTTGGGTTATCCACCGATTCGAAGTAGTTCCATGCCGCCAGGTTGCCGACCAACGGTTTGGTGTCGATACCGCGCAGCTCTTCTTCGCCGACCGAGAACGCTACCACCGGAACATCGGTCGCTTTCAGGCCCTGATTGGCGAGTTCTTTGTAGAACGGCACGTTGGAGTCGCCGTTAATGGTGGAGATAACCGCGGTTTTGCCGCCCGCCGAGAATTTCTTGATATTGGCAACAATGGTCTGGTAATCGCTGTAACCAAACGGCGTATACACCTCTTCAATGTCTTTATCCTGCACGCCTTTGGAATGCAGGAACGCGCGCAGAATCTTGTTGGTAGTGCGCGGGTAAACGTAATCCGTACCCAACAGGAAGTAGCGTTTCGCCGCCCCACCGTCTTCGCTCATCAGGTATTCCACCGCCGGGATCGCCTGCTGGTTTGGTGCCGCACCGGTATAAAACACGTTTGGCGACATCTCTTCACCTTCGTACTGCACCGGGTAGAACAGCAGCCCGTTCAGCTCCTCAAACACCGGCAACACTGATTTGCGCGAGACCGACGTCCAGCAGCCAAACACCACCGCCGCTTTATCCTGACTTAATAACTGGCGTGCTTTTTCAGCGAACAGCGGCCAGTTTGACGCTGGGTCAACCACCACCGGTTCGAGCTGTTTACCCAGCACGCCGCCTTTGGCGTTAATGTCGGCGATAGTCATCAGCGCCACATCTTTGAGCGGCGTTTCAGAAATCGCCATAGTGCCGGACAGCGAGTGCATGATGCCCACTTTGATGGTGTCAGCAGCTTGTGCGCTGAAGGCCAGCCCCATGCTGACAACAGACGCGGAGAGCGCGAAAGCTTTAATGAAGGTGCGACGTTGCATAGTGTGTGTACTCCCAAACGTATTATTAAGAAATAACCCCATGCTTCGCCTGATGAAGCATATGGAGAGTAATTTGACGAACCTCTTTCTGACTTGCGGCTATATGGTCGTGTAAGCGGGTCTGCGCCTCCTGAAGTTGACGGTTCAAAATGGCGAGCAAAATCTGCCCATGCTCGAGATACGTGGCACTGACGCGGGGGCGTTTGGTGAAATCCAGCCGCCGCACAATACGAATTTTTTCGGTGATTTCGCGGTGTACCCGCACCATTTCCGGGTTCCCTGCCGCTTCGACCAGCGTCATATGGAAAACTTCATCGTGGCTGGCGACTTCCGCGCCGTCTGGCAATTGCGGTGCATCAATCCAGAACTGCTTTAGCGCCTGTAACGGCCGCGAGCGTACTTCTGCAGGCAGCGCACATAGCCGTTTTACGGCTTCCAGTTCCAGCACAATGCGCAGATCGTAGAGTGATTCCAGATGATCGAAATCCACCGCTTTGATCTGCCAACCGCTACGCGGCTGCACTTCGACATAGCCTTCTTGTTCCAGCGCATACAGCGCCTGGCGCACCGGTGTGCGGCTCGCCGCCATGCGCACTGCGATGTCGTTTTCGCTGAATCGGTCGCCTGGCAGTAACTGGAAATCAAAAATTTCCTGTTTCAGTAAGCGGTAGATGCGCTCGGCAATGCCTTCTGGTTTTTTCATGCCCTCACCCTAACCCTCTCCCACGGGAGAGGGAATTGTCCGGTTTTCTCCTTCTCCTGGAGGAGAAGGGATTGTCCGGTTTTCTCCTTCTCCTGGGGGAGAGGGGATTGTTCGGTTTTCTCCTTCTCCTGGGGGAGAAGGTCGGGATGAGGGCGTCCGTTACCAAACATCACACCGCATCCAGCCACAACAACGCATCACCCGGCCCAACCGGATGCCCTTGCTGGCAACTGATTCGCAAGACCGTGCCATCACATGGTGCTGCCACCATCAGTTCCATCTTCATGGCTTCCACCACAATCAACGGCTCACCCTGCTTCACCGTTTGCCCAGGTTCCACGAGGATTTTCCAGATATTGCCGTTCAAATCGGCACTCACCAGATGGCCCTCCTGGTCTTCAATATCCAGCGGCTCCGCCTGCATCGCGATCTCAATGGCAGCACTTTCTTGCTCTTTCCAGTTCGCCACTTCGCGGTTAAATGCCAGTTGTTGGTGCTGGCGGAAATCAGCAATGTCATCGGCGTTGTCGGCAAGGAACGTGGTGTAAGCGGCAAAATCAAACTCGACTTCTTCAACACGCACCTGCGCGCGTCCTTCACGGAAAGCGCTGCGGAACTCGGTCAACTCATCTTCCGTTACCGGATAAAAACGCACCTGGTCGAAGAATTTCAGCAGCCATGGTTCGTCGCCAAACTGTTCGTTTTTAAGGAATTTATTCCAGATAGGCAGCGTGCGCCCCACCAGTTGGTATCCACCGGGTGAATCCATGCCGTAGATGCACATATACATGCCGCCAATCCCGACGGTGCCTTCGGCAGTCCAGGTGCGCGCTGGGTTATATTTCGAACTGAGTAAGCGGTGGCGCGGGTCGAGCGGCACTGCGCACGGTGCGCCGAGATACACATCTCCCAAACCCAGAATCAAATAACTGGCGTTAAAGATGATCTCCCGAACCTCGTCGCGGTGCGCCAGCCCATTGGTGCGCTGAATAAATTCAACGTTATTGGGCAGCCATGGCGCATCGGCGCGCACGGTTTCTTTGTAACGCTCAACGGCGGCAAGGGTTGCGCTGTCTTCAAAGGCCATCGGCAAATGCACAATGCGCGACGGGATTTTAAGTGTCGTGACATCGCCGAGCTGTTTTTCCAGGCCAAGCAGCAAAGTGAGCAATTGCGACTGGGAAATATGCTGGCTGTCGTAACGCACTTGCAGCGAACGCACGCCCGGCGAAAGCTCTTCAATGCCGGAAACCCCGACCTGATTGATGGCTTTCATCAGCAGATAAATACGCAGGCGCAGCGCCAAATCCAGCACGTTGTCGCCGTATTCGATCAGCACATAGTTGTCACCTGCCTGGCGGTAAACCACCGCCGGTAAATCACCCTGCGCCGCCAGTTCTGCGAGAATTGCCGCACTTGAAGTGGTAGTTGGGGTGATCGACGGGTGCAAATCCGGTAGGTTCAACACGTGCAGCAAATTAGTGACCGCCACGTCCTGGGCGATTTCCAGCGACTGAGCATGTTCAAAGGTAATGGCGTGGAAGCGAATACGGTCGCCAGGCTTCACCTGCCCGACTTTCCACAGTTCCGCTTTGGCGATGGTTACCGGGCAAACAAACCCACCAAGGCTTGGGCCGTCGCGCGTCAAAATCACCGGGAAGTCTCCGGTAAAATTCACCGCGCCAATCGCGTATTCACAGTCGTGAACGTTGGAAGGATGCAGCCCCGCTTCGCCACCGTCAGCTCGCGTCCACTGCGGTTTCGGGCCAACTAATCGCACGCCAAGGCGGTTGGAGTTGTAGTGAACCTGCCATTCGGACTCAAAGAACGTTTGCATCGACTCCGGCGTGAAGAAATCAGGTGCACCGTGTGGCCCGTACAACACACCGATTTCCCACAAATCGCTGTACTGCGGAATCACCGCCGGTTCCGGCGTTTGCGGCAGTGAAATCGGCGCAGGCGTGGTGCAGGCTGGTAAGCAAGGCTGGGAAATCGCCAGCACATCCGCCACTCGCAAGGTGCGCCCGGCGTGGCCGCCGAACTGCCCAAGGGCAAACGTTGAGCGGCTACCGAGATACACCGGCACATCAATTCCGTTACGCACCGCCAGATAGGTGCGGCAACCCGAAGTCGCACGCCCCAGCTTTAGCGTTTGCCCTGCTTTCACAATCACTGGCTGCCAGTAAGGAACCGCTTCATCGTCGAGCGTTGCCGGGCAATCCGCGCCCGTTAAGGCAATGGTCGCCGCACTGTGGAAACGCAGCGTTGGCCCTTGCAGGGTAAATTCAAGACCTGCGGCTGACGGATGGTTGCCGACAATGCGGTTTGCGAGGCGAAACGCAAAATCGTCCATTGGCCCCGATGGCGGCACGCCAATGTCCCAGTAACCCAGTCGGCCGGGGCTGTCCTGCACGCTGCTCCAGGTGCCCGGCTCCAGCACTTCAATCGCATGCGCCTGGTATTCCACACCATCAAGCAAACGCGTCCACATCATTCCGGCTTTAAATTCAGCCAGTTGCACTATTTGGCGCAGGTAATCGAGGTTGGTGGCGATACCGTGTAAACGCGTGGCGGCAAGCGCGGTGTTCAGTTTACTTAACGCCTGCTGACGATCGTCACCATAAACGATCACTTTGGCGATCATCGGATCGTAAAACGCGCTCACTTCGCTGCCCGTGCTCACCCAACCATCGACGCGCACATTTTCGGGGAAGAAAACGTCGGTCAGCACGCCAGGGCTTGGCTGGAAGTTTTTCAACGCATCTTCGGCGTAAATGCGCACCTCGATGGATGCCCCTTTCGGCGGTTGCGCTAAACGCTGCCAGTCAAACGTGACGCCTGCGGCGACGTTAATCATGCATTCGATAAGATCCAGACCGGTGACCATTTCGGTAACCGGGTGCTCTACCTGCAAACGGGTATTCACTTCGAGGAAGTAAAACGCATCGCGGGCAGCATCGTAGATAAACTCCACGGTGCCTGCGCTGCGGTAATTCACCGATTCGCCTAGTGCCACGGCGGCGGCGTGAATAGCTTCACGCGTGGCCTGCGGTAAATTTGGCGCAGGGGTTTCTTCCACCACTTTCTGATTACGGCGTTGCAATGAACAATCGCGTTCGCCCAGCGCCACCACTTTGCCTTTGCCGTCGCCAAAAATTTGCACTTCAAGATGGCGCGCGCGGTCGACAAAACGCTCGATAAACACACCATCGTCGCTGAAAAACTGCTGCCCCATGCGTTTTACGCTCGACCAGGCGTCAACCAGGCTCGCTTCATCTTCACAACGTGTCAGGCCAATGCCACCACCACCAGCGGTAGTTTTCAGCATTACCGGGTAACCAATTTCAGCTGCCGCCAGTTGTGCTTCTTTCAGCGTTAACAGCAAACCGGTTCCCGGCGTCATCGGTACATCAGCTTTAAACGCCAGGTCGCGAGCGCAATGCTTCAGCCCAAAGTCACGGATTTGTTCAGCGGTGGGGCCGATAAAAACGAGGCCGTTTTCAGCGCACGCCTGGGCAAATTCCGCGCGTTCGGACAAAAAACCGTAGCCTGGGAAAATCGCCTGCGCGCCGCTTTGTTTGGCTGCTGCGATGATTTTCTCTATATCAAGATAGCTTTCAGCCGCTTTCTCACCGCCCAACGCGATGGCGACGTCGGCATCCATCACATGCTGTGCATTGGCATCGGGTTCGGAATACACCGCCACGCTGGCGATCCCCATTTTTTTCAATGTTTTAATGGCGCGAACAGCAATTTCACCGCGGTTGGCTATCAATACTGAGCTAAACATTTTTCATCTCCTCAGGCGCTGTGGTGACGGGCAAGCCAGGCTTTCCAGCCGCCCCACGCGGTAATATCCGTGGCATCGCTTAGTGCTGCGGGTTCGCAAATAAACCCTTTCACGCTCCTGCCGTCTTCCAGAGTCAAAGTACCGATCCCAAGCGGCGCGGGGATCTCCGCCACAAATTCACCGAATCTAGCCAGCGGGATATCCCATAGTTCTACGGCAATCGGCTGCCCTTCCAGACTGCGGGCAAGGCCCGGTTTTGGCGGCTGAGTATTGGCCAGCGCATAAAGGCGATAATTGGCAGCGGTGCGCGATTCTTCGATAAACACCGCATTGCGCGTGGTGAGTTGGTGGTTGAGCGGCATTCCACGCAGATGTGCGCCCACCACGGCAACGCGAACGTGGTTTGCCGAGATTTTTGCGGTAATGGTCGCAGGAAGTGCTTTTTCAGTCGCGCCCAGCGGCTGGTCCAACGCCTGCTGCCAGCTTTTGCCGAAGTGACTCAGCGCCTGGTCATGCCATGCGGGCGCGATAAGCGTGATTCCGGCAGGAATTCCGTCTGCGCGGAAATCCCCCGGCAGCGCCAGCGCGCAGAGGTCAGCCAGGTTGGTAAAGTTGGTGTAGGTGCCAAATTGCGAGTTGTAGCGCACTGGTTCCTGCGCCATTTCAGCGAGGGTATGAATAGTCGGAGACGTTGGCACCACCAGCGCGTCAAACTCGCTGAGTTGCGCGTTAATTTGGCGCGAGAGTTCAGCGCGGGTGTATTCCGCCTGCCAGGCATCACAAGCCGTGTAGTTCAGGCCGTTTGCCACAATACCGCGCACGATTGGGTCCATGGCTTCAGGCTTATTTTTGAAAATATCGCCAACCGCAACGGTGCGCTCGGCCACCCACGCGCCGTTATACAGTTGAGCGGCTAACTCGTTAAACACCGTGAAATCAATCGGTACCAGTTCCGCGCCCTGCTGCTGCAAACGCGCCAGGGTTTTGGCGAAAGCCACTTCACTTAAACGGTCCCCAAAGAATTCAAGCCGATCGGGAATGGCAAAACGGAGTTTTTCACTAAAACGTGCCGGAGCGGTCTGCGGGTTGGCACGGGAGTAAGGATCTTGCCGATCGTAACCGCCAGCAATCGCTGCAACGGTTTCAGCATCTTCAACGGTTAATGCGAACACTGAAATACAGTCGTTCAATCGACACGCAGGAACCACACCGGCAGTAGAAACCCAACCTTTGGTCGGTTTCAGACCAACAATATTGTTAAAACCTGCTGGCACGCGGCCTGAACCGGCAGTGTCGGTTCCCAGCGCAAAGCACACCAGCCCGCGAGCCACCACCGATGCGGAGCCCGAACTGGAACCCCCGCTGACATATTCAGGGTTGAAGGTATTTTTTACTGCACCAAACGGAGAGCGAGTGCCGACTAATCCGGTGGCAAACTGGTCGAGGTTGGTTTTACCGACCACAATCGCCCCGGCCGCTTTCAGGCGGGCTATCACCGTCGCATCTTTTTCAGGGGTGTAAGTAAATGCCGGGCACGCCGCGCTGGTGGGCATTCCGGCAACATTAATATTATCTTTCGCCGCAAAAGGAACGCCTAATAATGGAAAATCTGCTACTTGCTTTTCACCAGAATTAATTGCCTGAAAAATTGTGGTTAATTGCGCATAAATTTCATCCTGCGTGGCGATATATATCCACGCATTATCATCACGGGATAAATTTGCATTTAATTGCTGATATGCCGCCACTAGCTGTTGCGGGTGCTGGCGGTAACTCGCGACCCATTCAGGCAAGGTTGCTACTGACATAAACTGGAATCCCATCTGGTATACAAGATGGAGCAAATAAAGCATTTACCGTGCCAGGTATTTACAGCGCTGATAATCAAGAGATTTAAATATACCTAAGAACGCATCATTCATTTTTCGCACTCTTATAGAGCGAAGGATTAAGTTAATTATCCAGAAAGGTGCGAATAGATAACTTCATATTATTTTCTTATATTTTAGATTTGTCGGATGACGCTTAAGCTTATCCGACCTACGAAAATCCCCGGGCAAACATAAAAATGTCATGCTCGTGATTTGATAGTGTGATCAACCACCAGGAAAGCAAATTAACCATACAATACCCTAAGTATCGTCTCAAATGCGGCATTAACACCGCATACGGATGCGCAAAATAGAATACGATTCCATCACAGATCGAACTTAGGTATAGCGCCAATAGCTGCTTATACTTCCTTAAAATGTCTAAAGGCAAACGAACATGAATAAGCCCGCCCCTACCGGTTTATTGCAGCAACCTAAACCGTTTTTTATGATTTTTTTTGTTGAGTTATGGGAGCGTTTTGGATACTACGGCGTGCAAGGTATTCTGGCCGTTTTCTTCGTTAAAGAGCTCGGTTTTTCACAGGAACAGGCCTTTGTTACCTTTGGTGCCTTTGCCGCACTGGTTTACGGGCTGATCTCAATCGGTGGTTATGTTGGCGATCATTTATTAGGAACAAAACGCACGATGGTTCTTGGTGCCGTGGTACTGGCGCTGGGCTACTTTATGACCGGTTTGTCGCTGCATAATCCTGATATGATCTTTATTGCCCTGGGCACCATTGCGGTGGGCAACGGGCTATTTAAAGCCAACCCAGCCAGTCTGCTTTCAAAATGTTATCCGCCAAAAGATCCCCGTCTGGACGGCGCATTCACCCTCTTTTACATGTCTATCAACATTGGTTCTTTGTTGTCTTTGTCTCTTGCTCCCGTCATTGCCAACAAATATGGCTACGCCGTTACCTACAACCTGTGCGGCATTGGCTTAGTCTTCGCATTGCTGGTTTATTTCTGCTGCCGTGGCATGGTGCGCGACATCGGCTCGGAACCCGATAGCAAGCCGATGAGCTACAAAAACTTACTGCTGGTTTTAGCGGGAACTGTGCTGATGATTTACGTTTGTGCATGGCTGATGCATAACGTAAAAGTGGCCAATATTGTGTTAATTGTGCTGTCCATCATCGTGATTTTCCTCTTCTTCCGTGAGGCCGCGAAGCAAAACAAAAGCGATCGCAACCGCATGTACGTCGCCTTTGTGCTAATGATTGAAGCGGTACTGTTTTACATTCTGTATGCCCAGATGCCGACGTCGCTGAACTTCTTTGCTATCAATAACGTGCGCCATGAAATTCTCGGGTTTACTATCAACCCCGTCAGTTTTCAGGCTCTGAACCCATTCTGGGTAGTGGTCGCCAGCCCTATTCTGGCTTCGCTGTATACCCGTTTTGGTGCCAAAGGCAAAGATCTGACGATGCCTGCAAAATTCACTCTCGGCATGTTCCTGTGTTCGTTAGGCTTTTTAACTGCCGCCGCCGCTGGTATGTGGTTTGCTGACGCGCAAGGGCTAACCTCACCGTGGTTTATCGTGCTGGTGTATTTGTTCCAGAGTTTGGGTGAACTGATGATAAGCGCGTTAGGTTTAGCAATGGTCGCAGCGCTGGTGCCGCAAACTATGATGGGCTTTATTCTCGGGATGTGGTTCCTGACCCAGGCCGCGGCCTTCCTGCTCGGCGGCTACGTTGCCACCTTCACGGCAGTGCCAGAATCCCTTAACGATCCGCTGCAAACGCTGCCGATTTATACTGGTGTGTTCAGCAAAATTGGCATCACGACCTTTGTTATCGCGCTGATTATGGCGGCAATGGTGCCGTGGCTAAACCGTATGATGAATATGCAACCGGAAGTGAAAACCGCTTAACTTTTTCGTCTTTGTTTCTTATCACGCCGCCTTCAACGAAGGCGGTTTGTGATAACACTTTCTGAAACTTAAATAATGGTGCCGCCTTTGGTTAAATCATCACGGCGCTGTTCCACTTCCGCTTTGTGATGATGACCCTTCTGCGCAATGGCGTTACGTAAACGCTGCTGCTGTGCGTAACGGTCTTCGCGGGTTAACTCAGCATCGTCGCTCAGTTCAATCAGCAACTCATTCATATGCTCAATCACATTTTCAGTTACCGCTGCGTCTACGCGGGCAATAACATCTTCCAGGTGCGCCATAACTATCTCCTTAATTTTAGAGGTATACCTTATGACTCCGCGGTGATTTTCTCAAGATCATTAATCATTCGTGCTGTTTACAGAATGAATCTAAAGCTCCGGCCAATGCCGCTGGATTCTCCCATGACATGGAATGCCCGCATTCGGTTAATACCGATGTGCTAATGCCCCCGTTTTGAACTTGGGTGAAATCACCGTCGGGGAGCGATTGTTCGCCAAAGATCAACGAACGCGGTTTCTCCAGGCGCGCGAAAATCGTTAACCAATGATTACCCTTGATCAGACTTTCCGCTCCACGCCATACAGCCCAGGGGGCCGCTGCCGCTAAACTTCCTGACCATGGGCCATTTTCATTGTTAACCATTGCATTATGCCGATCTGCGACATAATTCGCTTCAGTTACGCTGCAAATTTGTTGGCTAAAAAAGCCGCCGCCCGCATGGAAATTAGGCTCTGAAACGATCAGCCCGGATAAATTTGCCGTCAATAATTCTGCTGCTTCAATACAGATACTGCCGCCCATGCTATGACCATAGAGAAAATACTTCTCCAGTTTCAGATGACCAATAAGTTCAGCCACCACTTGCGCCTGTTCTTTAATTGAATAACTGAAATCGCGGGGTTTTTCGCTATATCCGTAACCGGGGAGGTCGATAAGAATCGCCCTTCGTCCAGCAAAATTTTTATCAGCAACGACGCGGGGATATTCATAAGATGAGGCGCAACCGAGGCCATGAACAAATACAAGCGGTGTGCCGCCGCCGGGCAAGTCCAGCCAGCGGACGCGGCAGTTTGCAGTGGTTGAAAAAAATGACTCCATGTCGTTATTCCTGTCTTTTTAACGGTGGATGTCGCTAACATTCATCCCTACAACTGCTGTCTTGTAGGGGGGATAAGCCGAAGGCGTCATCCACCATTAATGCCAATAATGTCGGAGGTCGCTAACGCTAATCCGACCTACACAAAAGCTTATCAGTTCAATTTTGCTTTCGAGAAGTCGCTACCGTTCAGGCTCACACTGTAACCCGTCACATTACTGCGCGTGGCGTAGAAGGTTTTGCCGTTAGCGAGTGGGATCCACGGTGCTTGCTGGTAGAACACTTCTTGTGCCTGCTCGTAAAGTTTGGCGCGTGCGGCCGGGTCGCTGGTCAGTTTTGCTTTCTGTGTCAGCGCATCGTACTGCTTGTCGCACCAGCGCGCGGCGTTGGAGCCACTTTGGATGCTGCCACAACCGAGCAAGGTATCGGCGAAGTTGTCCGGGTCACCGTTGTCGCTCATCCAGCCAAATAATGCGGAGGAATGTTCGCCTTTACGCATACCTGAAAGATATTCGCCCCACTCAAAGGTGACGATTTTCGCGTTCACGCCCACTTTCGCCCAGTCATGCTGAATCATCTCGGCGATGCGACGTGAATTCGGGTTGTATGGGCGTTGCACTGGCATCGACCATAAATCGGTATCGAAGCCCTTCTCAAGGCCCGCTTGCTTGAGCAACTCTTTGGCTTTGGCTGGGTTGTAGCTGCGATCTTTCAGATCTTTATCAAAACCTAACATGGCTGGTGGAATCGGTGATTTTGCAATGGTGCCCGAGCCCATAAACACGGCATTAATAATGGCTTGTTTATCGACGGCGTAATTCAGCGCCTGGCGAACCAGCACGTTGTCGAACGGTTTTTTGGTGGTATTAAACGCCAGATAACCGACATTCAAACCATCGACGGTATGCAGCTCGAGGTTTTTATCGGCTTTAATGGCTTCGAACTGTACCGGTGCCGGTGCGGGGATAATCTGGCATTCGTTCTTCTGCAATTTCGCCATGCGCGTTTGCACGTTTGGCGTAATCGAGAAGATCAGGTGTTTAGTTGGCACTTCGCCATTCCAGTAATTCGGGTTTGCCACGTAGCGAATCAACGAATCCACTTTGTATTCCTGCAACGCAAACGGGCCGGTGCCGATGGGTGCGGTATCGACCTTTTCTGGCGTGCCCGCTTTTAGCATCGCATCGGCGTATTCAGCCGAAAGAATCGACGCAAAGTCCATTCCCCAGTCTGCGAGGAAGGCCGCATTTGGCTCACTCAAAGTGAACTGAACGTGATTGTCATCGATCTTCTTCACTTCAGTGATGAGCTTATCGAGGCCAACATCGTTGAAATATTCGTAACTTGCCTGCGAGACATTGTGGTACGGGTGTTTCGGGTCTTTTTGTCGCATCACCGAGAACACCACGTCGTCGGCGTTGAAATCGCGCGTCGGTTTAAACTCTTTATTGCTATTGAACTTCACGCCTTTGCGCAGCGTGAATGTGTAGGTTTTACCGTCCGGGCTGATTTTCCACTCGGTCGCCAAAGATGGCACCGGCAGGTTATCGCTGGGGCGGAATTCAACCAGCCGGTTGTATAACGTTTGCGAGCTGGCAACAAACGTTGGCCCGGAACTGGCGATTTGTGGGTTGAAGGATTCTGGAGAGGCTTCTGAGCAGTAAACCAGGGTGTTATTCGCGGCAGCGAATGCGGAGCTGGCGGGTAATAAGCTGGTTAACAGCAGCGCGAGGAAGGTTTTCCCTGTCGACATGATTTTACCTTTTGTTTGCTTGCCAAAATGATGAGTGAACTTATTATTTTTAAGGATGAATCACACCATAACCCAGGGCCACTGACAAATAACAAAAGGCTCTCACGTTATTCAGAAACAGGGATATTTGTGCAGTTTTCCGTCAAATACAGCACGATCTCCCGCCAGTCATTTTTACAACAATGCAACGAATCGCTGAAGGATCGAACGTGAAACTGGCGTGTCACTGACAGCCGCCAGTAAAGCATCGCGATCTTTGCCTTTCATCGCCACCCTTTCACTGCGGCTGGTAATGATTTTATTCATCACTGGCGCACTAAATTCAGGGTGGAATTGCACTGAGAATGCGGTTGGCGAGTAACGAACTATCTGATGCGGGTCGTGGCTGGATGCGCCCAACACCACTGCACCTTTAGGCAGCGCGAGCACGCTTTGCTCGTGGCTTAAAAAGGTATCGAACGAATTTGGCAGGCCGCTAAGAAGCGGGTCGTGCTGGGCGGCGTCATTAAGCGTGACGGCTATTTGCCCCACTTCGCTGCCTTTTGGATGGTAATCCACTACACCACCCAGCGCGTAAGCCATCAACTGGTGCCCGTAGCACACCCCCAAAACCGGCACACCCGCCTCGATAATTTCCCGCAGCCACTCGGCGGTGCGCTCACTCCACTCTTCATGGTCCGTCACCATTGCCCATGAACCGGTAATCACCGCGCCGCTAAACGTGCCGACAGCGGGAAGTGCTTCCCCTTCAAACGGGCACACCACGCTAATCGGGCCAACATCCCCCAATGCCGCGTTAAACCACTGCGGCTGTTCACCTACAGCTTTGCGAATATCTAACGGCGGATGACCCATTTGAACCAGTAATAACGGCAATGTTTGCGGCATTTATGGCGCGCTCCCGAACGAGTTGCGAAGAATAATGAGTAGCACAAAACCAGGGAACGTCCCAATGACTTAAGTGCAATCGCCCGATAATTAGAGAAAAAACCCGTCTCTTCCACCGTTCACTTGCGCAAGCTTTCAGTAAAGTGGCAAGCGTGAAGATGGCTCAAACTGAGCTGAAAACAGCAGGATTGATGACGTGGCAAAAACATTATTGCGCAGCGGATGCTTAGATGACTTCCTTTCGCTAGGCGAAAACGGACAGACAGTGTTCGACTCAGCGCTACAAATTCGCGAAACATTGCGCTTACGCAAACAGCAGGCAGTGGTCGATAGTCTGGCAATCCCGCAGCCAAACGATGAAGGTGACCGGGTTGACTGGTACGCGCCATTTGAAGGCACAGTCGTCAGTTGGGCGGCAGCGAGTGATGAACAACGCAAAAAAGCCCTGCGTTACCTCGATAACTGCCAGGCCAATGTCGCCTCGTTAATTCAGCGCTGCCAGCAGGCGGAAAAAACGGCTATCCAGCTGTTTGGTTCGTTGCTGGCGAATGCGTTACAGTTTCCAGGCAGCCAGCATGTCTATCTGGTTGACGGCAAACCGGTCCTCACGTTTTGGGGCTTTGTCAGCCTCAATACTGACGCCCGTACCGATGCCATGGACTGTTTACGCATCGTTGAAGAACATGAACCGGTTATCGAGTTTCTTCCCGAACCGCCGCCTGCCGCTCCGCCTGTAGTGGTGCTTAGCGAGCCGGATGAGCCGCTCTATTCTATTGCGCCTTCTATTATTAATGCCGAACCCGTCATCGAAACGCTGCCGGTGCAACAGCCCGTTGCCCAAACTGTGCCTGATGTTTCACCGGTTAAAAAAACACGGCGCTGGTTGCTACCCGTTGCGGCAGCGATTATTGCCAGCATCGCTGCCCCGCTCGCCTGGTTTCTGATATCGACCCCGCACGCAGAACCTTTAGCGCAAATTGCCCCAGAAGTTAAACCAAAGGTTATCGCTCCGGCGGTGATTCAGGCGCAACCCGTTGCCCACGTTTCCACATTGCCTGTTGCCCAGGCCGCCGTTATCGAACCGCCCGCGCCTGAGCCAGAGCCGGTGGTTGCGCCTGCTGACATCCCCAAAGGCACGCTGATTTTACCCGCCGACGCATTAAAAGCCGGTTCCACCAAATTCCTTAACGGCAGCTGGCGCGTCGCCATCAATGTGAAAGATTCGATTACCGGCAAACCGCCGACGCTGCGTTATCAAATCGCCAAAAACAAAGGCACTGTGCGCCTGGTTCATGGCGACAACATTGTCTGTAAAGCGGAAGTCTTTTCAGGGTTGATGCAGTCCGGAACATTGATGATTAAAACCCGTGGCAATGCGCGTTGTAGCGATGGTTCGCGCTACCCGCTGCCGGAAATTGCCTGTAATGCTGGCGCGAATGATGTCGCGGAGTGTACCGGGCGCTATCAAGGTGACACCGTGGTGCCTGTGACATTTAAAAAAGTGAGTGATTAAGCCATGCTTGCCACCCTGTATCCCTATAAACCGAGCGTGACGCTCATTAAAGACAGCGGCATTCAGTTTCTGGATTTCGGCCTGGCGCCGCAGCCAAACGCCCCGCACACCGGGCGCTTTGTGCGTAAAACGGCAAATGGCCCACTGCTGCGCCTTGATTACGATGTCGTGCCTGGCAAGTTCACCCTGCCCAGCACTCAGGGAGCCGCTCCCGAAGTCGTCAAACCTGAAAGCATCATCACGCTGGGTCACTCGCTAAAACTGCTGGATAAAACCTGGCTGCCGCTGCCGTTCCTGCGTTTTAACCCGCCGCGCACCTTTGTTGGCGGCCCGGATAACTGGGCGCGGGTGCAAATTCGCAGCCTTGAAACACCGGACTCCGCAGGCAACACAGTGCGTATTACCCTCGCGCTGGACACCAAAATTCTGGCTGACGACAACCCAGCCGCACATCTGGCTCCCACGCAAAATGATGTGCGTAACGGCGCACGCTTTGCGCTGGCCTGGCAAAACGAAGAAATTAACGATTTTATTGACCAGACCTGGGTTGATGGCTGGTTACGCGAAGTGTTCACACAATTTGTTACGCGCCACGAGTCACGCAGCGAGCGTGAACTCAGCCATGCGCTGAAAACCTTCGAGTATCAGGCGCACTACCTCAATATTATTGAGATGCTTGGTGCACAACTGGCGGTGCCGGAAGTGAAAATTGTCACCGCCACGCTGCAAGCGCCTGCCATTCCGGTCGATCTGGTACTGGACGTTGGTAACACTCACACTTGCGGCGTGTTGATTGAAGACCACGGCGAAGCGAACGATGGCCTGCGCCAGACCGCCGAGCTGCAAATTCGTTCGCTCAGCGAACCGCAAACCATCAATGAAGCGATGTTCACCAGCCGCCTCGAGTTCTCAGAGGCCAAATTCGGCAAACAACATTGCTCGGTAGAAAGTGGCCGCGATGACGCATTTGTCTGGCCATCGATTGCCCGCGTCGGTGATGAAGCACGCAGCATGGCATCTGCCCGTTTAGGAACCGAAGGTGCCAGTGGTATTTCCAGCCCACGCCGCTATTTGTGGGATGAAACACCGGCCAACCAGGACTGGCGCTTTAGCCAGATGGGCGTGAAAACGCAGCGCGAACCGCTGGCCACCGCTTTCCCGTTAATGAACCTGATGAACGACGACGGGCAACCGCTCTATTCATTACCGTTAGAAGACCGCCTGCCAGTGTTCTCGCCGCAATACAGCCGCAGTTCGTTGATGACCTTAATGCTGTGTGAACTGCTGGCGCAGGCGCTGATGCAAATCAACAGCGTCGGCTCGCGCCAAAGCATGGGCCACCTGAATGCGCCACGGCAGTTGCGCCATCTGATCCTCACTCTGCCGTCGGCGATGCCGAAACAAGAGCGTGAAATCTTCCGCCAGCGGATGCAGGAAGCGGTTGGGCTGGTGTGGAAAGCAATGGAATGGCACCCGACCGATGACGGTTTCAGCAACGATCGTGATTTCCAGAAAAGTGTGGTTCCGGTTCCTGATGTGCAGATGGAATGGGACGAAGCCACCTGCGGGCAACTGGTGTGGTTGTATAACGAAGCGCTGGTCAACTATGCGGGGCAAAGCGGGAACTTCTTCCAAAGCCTGGCGCGCCCAGACCGCAAATTAGCCGCCGATGAGCTACCGGGTAAAACGCTGCGTGTCGCCTCAATTGATATTGGTGGCGGCACCACGGACATGGCGATCACCCAATATCATCTGGATGAAGGAGTCGGCAGCAACGTCAAAATCACGCCACGTTTACTGTTCCGTGAAGGGTTCAAAGTGGCGGGAGACGACATTCTGCTGGATGTTATCCAGCGTTGCGTATTGCCCGCACTTCAGACACAAATTCATCAGGCGGGTGTGGCAGATACCGCAGGATTAATGACTACGCTGTTTGGCGAATCCGGACGGATGGATACGCGTGGCACGCTGCGCCAACAAACGGCGCTGCAACTGTTTATCCCGCTTGGCCATGCCGTGTTGTCGTGCTGGGAAAATAGCGACCCGGATGACAGCCACGCCATGCTGGAAGCGACGTTTGGCGAACTGCTAACCCAGCGCCCAACCGATAACGTGATCAACTATGTTCAACAGGCGGTGCAACACGCCCTGCCTGCCGATGCCCCGGCATTTGATTTGTTTAGCGTACCGCTACATGTTGAGTTGGCCCAGTTACAAGAAGCGATGCTGGCAGGCCAGTTTACGCTGACCACCCCGCTGCAAGCGTTGTGTGAAGTCATCAGCCATTACTGTTGCGATGTGTTGTTGGTCACTGGCCGACCAGGCTGCTTGCCGGGCGTGCAGGCGCTGTTACGCTACCAGCAGCCGGTGCCGGTCAACCGTATCGTCTGGCTGGATAACTATCAGACTCATGAATGGTATCCGTTTAGCCAGCAAGGCCGCATCGGCAACCCGAAATCCACCGCGGCCGTAGGGGCCATGTTGTGCAGCCTGGCGATGGATTTACGTTTGCCTGGCTTTAACTTTAAAGCGTCCGACATTCAGGCTTATTCCACAGTGCGTTACCTGGGGATGCTGGATGGCAACAACACACTGGTCGAGAAAAATGTCTGGTATCGCGATATCGATCTCGACGATCCCAAATCCACACTGGATACCCGCCTGCATTTCCCACTGCGCGGTAACGCCTGCCTGGGGTTCCGCCAGCTTGACGATGCGCGCTGGCCTGCCACGCCGCTCTACACTTTGGCAATCAACTCGCCGCAACTAGCCAAAGCCATTGCCGGAGAAGGCGTATTAAACGTTCGCTTGCAACAAACGCGCGAAGCCGACGCTTTTGTGCTGGCGGAAGCCTGGTTGCAGGACGGCAGCAAAGTGCCGCTCAACCAATTAAGTTTTAAATTGAATACTCTGGCAGGAAGCTACAGCGGTGCCAGCCATTACTGGATTGACAGCGGGAGCGTGTACCAAAAATGACTTCAAAAACCTCAACGCTGCAACAATTAGTGGATTGGCTACAGCAGGCTCGTCTGTCGGTTCCGTTCATTGATAACGAAGCCGATGGGCTACTACATAACATGGCCGCCCTTCAGCAACGCCAGATTCAGATTGACTTGCAGGCGGAGCAGCCACTAACTTTGGGTTTATATGGCCACTCGGTAGACGGCAAACACCATCTGCTGACCACGTTATTGGGCGATAACTTCCAGCGCATTGAGATTTTGCTTGGCGGCAAAGTGCTGGATTACCTGACGCACATTAACCCTGGCCATGCCGCGAGTGTGGCGGTGCGCTTTACCCGTCGCGAATTACCGGTTGCGGAACATTACCCGCTGCTGCTGACGCTGTGTAATGCAAGCGAACTGGCTCAACGCCTGATTCGCCAGTATCACGCCACGTCAGCTACCCGTTTTGCGCAACCTGAGGCGATCGCCGCAAGACTTCGGGAATTGCAGACTAAGCGCCTGGCGCAACCTAACCCAGCGATAACCCAGTTGCAACTGTCTGATATTGCGCAGGCTTATCATCAAGTGGTGCGTCGCCAGTATCATCTGGGCAGCGCGCTGTGGCAGCAAATGGCTGAGCTGATGCCGTGGCTGAGCAGTGCCGATCAGGCCGCGCTGCTGGCTCCGCTATGGGGGGACAACGCCACCAGCACCGCGCAGTGGCAACATCTTGCCGAGATGCTGAATCATTTGGGTTATGCCCGCCAGGTGCTGGCGCCTGCCAATTTGCTGGTGGATACCTTTTTACTTCCCGTGGAAGGTTTTCTGTTCCCGACCACACCAGACGTGGTGGAAATCAATGCCGACGTGCTGGTCTGCCCGCTGTTCAATCAGGAAATCGCTACGCAAGTGAGTCTTTCACTGCTTGATTTGCAGCAACTGTGTGCCGAAATCACGCTGACGCTTAACCATTTACCCCAGTTGCCACACGTCGATGTGGTGGATATTCCCCTGCTGCAACTCGACGATTACGCACAATATCTGCAACCCGATAAATTAGTGGTGTGCAATGCGGCATCAGAGCGCAGCGAAGTGAACGCCGCAGGTAAAATGCTGGCTCGTTGGGTAGATAAAACCCAGGCCAGCAACGCCACCACGCCAGGTTTAATTTGGGCGATTACCCCGCGAGATGCCCGTTTTAGCGGCGCAAATCTGGATGAAGGCGTGCAGCGTATTATCGGCCTGCCGGGCAAACGCTGGGGTACGCTGCAAGCGCTGGACAGCCGGAATATGCACCGTTTGCTGGGATGGTTGACGGACGCACTGGTTCCCGCGCAACGCACGCTGCGCATTGAAATGTTACAGGCCGCGCTGAACACAGAAATCAGCGCCCTGTTCGCTCATCTTCTCGACGGCGAAAACCTCACGCCGGAGCGCGCACGTTCGCAGGCAGAAGATCTGGTGCGGACACTACAGACTCGCGCTGCCAGCCATGGTGAACTGCTCGCCAGCCTGCTGCCAGAACGCCATGTGCTGCAACAAAGCTGGTTGAGCCATCAGCAATTGCGCAAACAACAACCCGCTGGTTTTAGCCTGGATATCGACCTGTTCGCCGACGAAGAGAGCCATAGCCCACAAACAGCGGGCATCGACAGCTTCGCAAGCGTGGTGCATCTGTTGTGGATTAACCATCTGCGCCAGTTGGCGGCGCGCCGGGAAATTGCCGAGCTTTGCGGGCTGGACAACACGCAGCTTCAGGCCTTGTGCCAGTTGCTGATCATCGCCAGTTATCGCCTGAAACTATCGGAACAACTCGACACGGCGTTGCGCCATGGCGATGGCAGCATGGCGCAGGAAATCACCTGTGTAAGCGCGGTGTTGGGCGATTTTGTCAGTTGGTTAGGCTACGCGCAGATTGAACCGGTATTACGCCCGGCAAGCCGCGTCAACAAAGGTTCACCCGTGTTTACCCCGCAAGCCCAGGCAACCGCCAGCACCCGCCTGGTGCGTTTGGGCGACCAACCTGCTCGCGGCAATACGCTGTATGTTTACGACTGGCTGGTGGCGCTGTACACCCGCGCGCTGGAAAACATCGGTTATCGCCATCCGCTGGATGTGAGCGAGCAACAACGCCAGCAGTTGCGGGAGTTATTGGTTTGATCTGAAAATGGTGGATGACACTTGCACTGATGCACCCAACAAATCTTTCGGACGTGTTGGGTGCATATTATTGGGTCATAGATCTATCTTATTGACCTCTCCTGTACTGTCGTCACCAGACTTAAGTGGCAATATATTAATATTTGCACCAATATATTCATTTCTATATTCATAAACATGATTAACATGGTAAGGAGAATATTGATCCCGTAAAAATGATCCTTCTATTTTGAATAGTTCATCGTCTCCATTTTTTGCTAAGGCACCGGAAACATAAAGTGCTAATTCTTTTATGATGGCAATCGCTATCGCTGAACCAGGATTCGCCGCAATGGCAGCCTTGAGGCCCAATTCAGCTGCCTGGCTGGATATAATACCATTTATTATCCCACCCATTTTTCTGACATCACGATCTGATTCCATAAACAGAGCAGATAACGTAACAAATGCCCCCGGATTTTTTGGGCCATATAAAAGAAGGCCATCACCCATTATGGATACGGAGCCACCCTCCTTCACCTTTGGAAAGGGAATAGTTTGGTAATACAGAGTTGGGTTTTTCGCATTCTCAGCATCAATGGCAAGCGAAAGGACATAGGGTTCACTATAACCATCAAAAAATATGTCTGAGCTTTTCAATAACTTCATATAGCTGAGTGTAATTGCAATATTATCTTTCTTAGGGTCAAAGGCCATATTAGTCACCTGTGATTTAGATAGAGATTATGGTGTTTAACAACAAACCAGATAATTCATGAAATTAACAACAGCGAACCGCCTTTAATCTTGTCGATGAGATCCTGAACAAGTGCATACTCTACTGCCGGACAACCAAAAGAGCGCCCACACCGACCATGTTGTTTAACGTACTCATCTCCCGCATAAGGGACACCATGAAACACGATTCCGCGTTTCAAAGCATTGTTGTTAGTGTCTTCAAGTCCATCGAGCCTTAGCGCCCTGCCATGTTTAGCCATAGTGTAAGTTCCCAGGGTTTTATAAAGCCCTAATGAACTCTGGTGCGACTCTGGGATATTTGAAAATTCAGTGGCTAACCCATCATTATTCGGATCACTACCGGTACCATGAACCGCGTGAATACTTTGGACGGTATTCGCTACACGGTCAAAAATATGCATTCTTTTATTTTTTGAATGCTCATGGATCTTAAAAACAACCCAATATCGAGGGTTGGATAATGGTTTGTTTTGGGTCTGCCAGTCGATCATTTTGTCAATATCTGCCTGTGGAACACCAGCTTGCTTCGCAAGTTGCTGAAGCCCTTCGCCAATAATACCGTCCACCGATACAGGAACGACGGCTTCAAAATCATCCTTATCAATAAGTGATAACAGCCGATTGGCTCTGTTTTTCCAGCCTTTTAAAAAAACGGCCTGGGATGGTTTTTTTGCAACGATAGCGTCGAAATAGCTAATCGTTCTCTCGGCAAAGGGAGGGATCAATTCTTCATCTGTCGTGCTATTAATTTTATTTAGTGTAGCGGTATCCATTTTCCTGGTTTGGGGTAACCCTAATATCTCCTGGCAAAAACCAATGGCGGTACCGGTACCGCACACTATCCCGATATCGAACAACGCAGTTGCGATACTTTGATCTTGTACAGCATCAAGGTTTAATGCGTCCCAATAATATCTTTTATAAATCATCTTTATTGTTTCATAGCTTAAATTTTTTACTTCATCTTTAGAGACATCTTTTCTTCCAAGATATGTGGAGAGTGTGCCAATCGTAATTCCTTTATTCGTCGCCCCTCCTTTGTCATCTGGATGTTCTGAATATCCCCCTTCATTTTTCAAGGTGAATATCAGCGCATCTTCGATATCTGCGCCCTGCCCGTCAGTGAGAGTATTGATCACATCGGGTTTTTCTGCTGAATCGCCAGATATTGGTTTTTCGATGCTGGGTTGTTCGTGAACCAGTGCTTCGAGTTTTTTTATCGCAGCTATTGTATTAGGCCCAATGATTCCATCTATTTTATCCTCATATAACTCTAATGACTTAAGTGATAATTGAAGTGACTCTATCTTATTTTGAGCAAACATAGCGATCTCCTCTATAGAGCGTTCGACGTAAAAGACTATTCAATTAGCGAGCGAAGGAATAAACGTCAATCATTATTTGCCCGCAGTGAGGCCGCTAAATAATGAAGAAAATTTGTTCACTACGTAGGGAGCAAATAGTGTCATTCCGGCCAGAAGGAATTTGACTATTTGGGTGATCGAGTCGGGAACCGTACTCGTTGCCCCAAAGTCATACAACACAAACGAACCGAACCCGATGTACATAAAGAGAATGGCCAGCATCCCTATAAGCGCGATTAAGCGACTCGAACTTGCCTTCATGACAGGTACAAGCACAGGTGTGCCGTTCTTGTCATAGATTGGCTGTCTTGTGACCACTGGTACGCCATCCTGGTCCTTCGTCGTAACTTCGATGAAGGCTGGCAGCAACACATCCTCAGAAAGTGCGTCGGCTAAAGACCACTCCTTAGGAAGTGAGCCGCGAATAGCGAGTATCGCTATCAACGACCCAAAGATAACTACCCCTGGAATCAGGTAGAGAAATACCGCTGAGGGTGGATGTGGAACCCAAGTAGGTTGGGGTGCCTGGGCCTGTACTACTGTTGAGAAACAGCAAATAGCGGTTGAGAATACCAACGAGAATTTTTTGATAAGCAACATACATTCGTCTCCAATATTGTCCGCAAGCGCGGATATTATTTCGACAAGAGTTGCGCGACATAAATATGCTCTTTAAATTATTCCTGTCACGGCGAATACATTACCTTTGTGCAGACAGCAAAATACCGTTTATTCATAAATCACTCATCCTGATTATGTTCATCAGAACAGCCAATACCATCATGCATAACTATCATTATTTAATTAGATATAGTCGTTATTAATTATCTGCCCCACAAATGCCGTTCGTAGGCCGGATTAGCACTCGTGACATCCGGCATTGACGTTACAAAGTAAAAATATCTCCCGTCGCCGGAGCAATAACCTCCGGCAACCACCATCGCCCCCATGCACCGGTACAATGGCACCCCAGGACTTTGTTTATTTGTTGTTGATGGAGAAAACGTCTGACCCGCAACAATTCCCACGGTGGCGCGCTGCGTAAATGGAACCCGCCAATCAGCGCATAGACCTTCCTGATGCCTGTAATATCCTGGCAATGGCGCACGATATTGATAATCCCCCGGTGCCCGCAACCGGTGATAATCACCAATCCATGCTCGGATTTATATATCAGAACGCCCTCGTCAATAACGTAATCCGCAGCCGCAGGGTTACCACTAATCATCCCGTATGCTCGGGGTTCATCAACAGGGATCTCTCCCGACCATAAGAAACGATCGCTAATCTGTACAGGCGTGCGGCTGTACTCCATGCGGTGACGGGAGTAATCAATATCCAGCGATAATTTCTTAATTTTTCGGCTAACACCCGCCAGTTTCACTACCGCGTATCGCTCATTGACTATCTGTGGATGGCAAATTATGCGGCTGTTGTCGGGTAGCCAGGGCACACCGCCACAATGATCATAATGACCATGGGAAAGTACCGTCGCGGTTAAGCTTGTCAGATCGACACCCAGAATTTCTGCGTTATGCACGAAGCTACTATCAGGGCCGGTATCGAATAAAACGCTGGTGGTTTCATCCGCCACCAACAAACTCAATCCTGCCTTAGCCCACAACAATTCATCTGCGCCGTCAGCACGCCGGTTTTCCAGTAATACCCTGATCGTTAATGCCATGTTTGCTCTTGCCTGAGAGGAAATCCATTTCCTCTTAGTTTGCGGGATTATTCTGAATGGCGCAGTGACTGGCGACTCAAAGCCCGAAAGAATGCCCTTGCCCCTGCCAACCCGTGGTTTGCAAAAATTGCTCCCAGGTTAATGCGTTTGGATTAACCTGGCGACTCCATTGCACATCACGTTCTTTACTGTAGTAACCATATTCAACGGCGTAGTCAGACATCCCGACCAGCTCAGCAACTAACCCGCCCATATCAGCAAATGATGGGAAATATTGCAGCATTTCGTCACGCGTCATCGCCGGGCGATAAGCGGCTTTTATCCCGGTCACACGGCTAAAGGTTTCAACAATCTCTTTTGGTGAAAGAAATTCGCCAACAACCGGTAAAGCGCAGCCTGTGTATTTATTCTGATTATCAAAAATCTCCAGCACCGCTGGGCCAGTTGCAGTTAAAGGGTCCACAAACGGGGCGTGAAAATCTTCGGGTAAATAGATGGGGAAAACTAAAGTATCGCCCTCAAAGCGCGGCTGGTAATACTCAAGCAAATTGGTATAGAAAAACGCCATCATAATAAAAGAGCTGGAAATGGGCAGCGTGCGGATATAGTCCTCAATGCGCCCCTTGTCGGTAAAGTGTGGCACCCATTTCGCCCCGTCGGTAATACGGTCGACATTTTCCAGGCTGGTGAAGACAAGATGCTGCACGCCCGCTTCCACGGCGGCATCGGCAATTTCTTTGCCTAATTCCGTTTCATGTGTCGATGCGTTAACCGCTTCTGGTGTAATACCCGGTGTCATCATAAATACGCCGTGTGCGCCCTTAAAAGCCTGAATAAAATCCTGTTTATGACCTGGCTCCAGCGGCACATTGATAAACTCCACACCCAGTTTTGCCAACTCCTGTGCTTGCGGGGAATCCATGCGGCGGGTTAATGCCCGCACCTGGTAACGCTGACTTTCCAGTAGTGTGCGTACTACGCTGCGCCCTTGTTTGCTCAGTGCGCCAACTACAGTGATAACGGGTTTTTGATTCGATGACATGGTCTTTCTCCTGATGATTCATATGTGTGTGGCTTGAATTATCAGGAGATTTCAGAGATAAGAGAAATCGATTGTTTTTTATTAAGGAATCCACCCAATGGATACCACACGTCTTGATTTAAACCTGCTGCTGACGCTCGAAGCCTTGCTTGCGGAACAGAATGTAACGAAAGCAGCGGCAAGGCTTCATCTCAGCCAGCCCGCCGTGAGCGCCCAACTCAACCGCCTGCGGGATATGTTTGATGATCCACTGCTGATCCCAGCAAGACGCGGAATGACGCCAACAGCCAAGGCGCTGGAATTAATTATTCCGGTACGCGAGTCTCTTGAAAAATTGCGGCAAACGCTGCAATCCCACAAAGATTTTTACCCGCAACGAGCAGAACTGACCGTTAATATCGCCTGCACCGACTACACGCAGGCGGCGATTGTGATGCCGCTGGTGCTGGCTTTGCGGCAACAAGCCCCTGGCGTGCGCATCGCGGCCCGTCACTACAATCCTGCCCAGTTTGAACAACAGCTGGCGAGCGGTGAACTTGATATCGCTATTGCCTCGCATGATGCAGCGAAATCGCATTTAAGAAGCAGCCATTTGTTTGACGAAACGTATGTGCTAATTGGCCGACGCGATCACCCTGCTCTTAAAGAAAATCTCTCTATCGAAGAGTTTGTGCAACTGGAGCATGTGATTGTTTCCCCCAGCGGTGGCAGCTTTACCACGCCCATCGATGACGCACTGGCGACATTCGGCCACAAACGTAATGTCGTGATGTCGGCGGCCACATTTTTGTTCGTACCTCAGATTGTTTCCATCAGCGACCTTGTCGCACTGGTTCCGCGACGCTTATTGCAGGTGAAATCAGAACTACTCTCAGTGATTGAACTTCCGTGGCTTGCGGAACAATTTGATGTCAATTTGGTGTGGCACGAACGCAGCCACGGGCATGCCGGGCATCGCTGGGTTCGCGAGTTAATTGCTGAATTGATCTCCCACTCATAAGCCGGGTAAACCACTGGGAAAACAGCCTGAACCTGTCTACACTCGATGACACCTTAACATTTCAATAACAAAAGAGGTGTCCTATGCAACCAACATCCCCTGTGTCTATTTCTATGTTCATCAATGGATTAGCGGTTGAAGCACAAAACCAGGCCACGTTTGAACGCCGTAACCCGCTTGATGAACACGTCGCCACTATCGCACCCGCCGCCACAACCCACGATGCACGTGCCGCCGTCGAAGCCGCAAGCCTGGCGTTTGTCAGTTGGTCACAAACTGGCCCGAATCAGCGCCGCGCTTTGCTTCTGAAAGCCGCTGATGCGCTGGAAGCAAAGCAAGCCGCGTTTGTCGCCGCCATGGCGGCAGAAACCGGTGCCACAGCGCAATGGGCAGAATTTAACGTGCATTTAGGTGCCGGGATTTTGCGTGAAGCCGCCGCCCTCACGTCACAAATTAACGGCGAAGTCATCCCCTCTGATGTGCCAGGCAATTTAGCTATGGCCATCCGCCAACCTGCAGGCGTCGTGCTGGGGATTGCGCCGTGGAATGCGCCTGTCATCCTTGGTGTCCGTGCGATTGCGACTCCGCTGGCATGTGGCAACTGCGTGGTGCTAAAAGGCTCTGAAATTTCCCCGGCTACCCACGGTTTAATCATCGAAGTGCTCAGTGAAGCGGGTTTCCCTGCCGGTGTGGTTAACTTTGTGACTAACGCGCCGCAGGATGCCGCCAGCATTGTCGAGGCAATGATTGCCCATCCGGCGGTGCGCAGAGTGAATTTCACCGGTTCGACGCATGTCGGGCGGATCATTGCACAAACCTGCGCGCGCTATCTCAAACCGGTGGTGTTAGAACTGGGCGGCAAAGCACCGTTACTGGTGTTACACGACGCCGATATCGAGCTTGCGGTGAACTGTGCAGCATTCGGCGCGTTTGCCAACTCCGGGCAAATTTGTATGTCGACCGAGCGGATCATTGTCGATGAGCGCGTTGCCGATGAATTTGTCGCGAAATTTGCGGCCAAAGCCGCCAGTTTACCGTGTAGCGACCCTCGCCTTGGCCCGACGATTTTGGGTTCAGTTGTTGATGTGCAGACCGTTTTGCGCTGCAATGATTTAATTGATGACGCGCTGGCTAAAGGGGCCAAAATTGTGGTCGGCGGGAAAGCCAGTTCAACATTGATGCCCGCCACAGTGCTGGATTTTGTCACCCCGGAGATGCGTATTTACCACGAAGAATCCTTCGGGCCAGTTAAAGGGGTGATCCGCGCTGAAAGCGAAGAGGAAGCGGTGGCTATCGCCAATGATAATGAGCTTGGGCTTTCAGCCGCCGTGTTCAGCCGTGATACCGCGCGGGCATGGAATATTGCCTGCCGCATTCAGAGTGGCATTTGCCATATCAATAGCCCAACGGTACACGATGAAGCGCAGATGCCCTTTGGTGGCGTCAAAGATTCAGGCTACGGGCGCTTTGGTGGGCTTGCGGGCGTCAGAGAGTTTACTGAGTTACGCTGGATAACGATGCAAATGCAGCCGCGCTCACTACCGTTTTGAGTCACAAATAGTGTATGCCAGCGCCTGGCCCGCTGGCATTTATTGATTATTTCTGCCAGGATTTCACCACTCATCAACTAACTGAATATAAGGAGGATCCCATGCTGTTTTGTGAAATGTTGTTTATTTCGCAGACTTTTGGCGATCGTCATAGCTCAAGCGTTATCGATATCGCACTGCGATAATCCGGCTTGAGCGAAGCAACCCAACACTAAATCTTCCCTCGGGCTTACCGGGTTATCGTCATTCTGACGAGGCGTTTTATCGCCTGACTCTTGAGTAAGCAACAATGAGCACATTATTAACCGCACAATCTCTTAGCCTTGATACCGCTTTCGGCCCACTGCTGGCTGACATCACTTTTACGCTGAAAAAAGGCGACCGCCTGGGCTTAATCGGCCATAACGGCTGCGGTAAAAGTACCCTTCTGAAATTACTCGATGGCACGATTTTGCCCAATTCTGGCTGCGTGACGCGTGCGCATCACTGCCTGCTGGCGCGAGTCGAACAGCATTTACCGGCGGAATTGCACCCTCTTACGTTGCTTGATGCAGTAATGGCGCGTTTAAGTGATGCACAACGCCATACCGATGGCTGGCGGGCACAAGCGCTTCTCGCCAGCATGGGCTTTGATGAAACGGCGTGGCAACTCACCGCCGGAACACTGAGCGGTGGGCAACATACGCGTTTATTGCTGGCGCGGGCGTTGATCACCGAACCCGATCTGCTGCTGCTCGATGAACCGAGTAACCACCTTGATTTGCCGACCTTGCTGTGGCTGGAGCAGTTCTTGCGCAGCTGGAATGGCAGCTTTGTGCTGGTTTCTCACGATCAACATCTGTTGGATAGCGTCACCAACGGCACGTGGATCTTGCGTGACCACACGCTCAGTTTCTTCCAGTTGCCCTGTTCGGCGGCGCGCCAGGCGCTGGATGAGCGCGATAAAACCGATGCCCACCGTCACCAGGCTGAGCAAAAGGAGATCGACCGCATTGCCGCCAGTGCCAAACGCCTCGCTATTTGGGGAAAGGTTTACGATAACGAAGACCTCGCCCGCAAAGCAAAGCAAATGGAAAAGCGCGTCGACAAGTTAAAAGACAGCCAGACCGAACTGAGTGCCGCGAATTTGTGGCAACTGATACTCAAAGGTGAAGCGTTACCCGCTGACCGTTTGCTGGAGATGGAAAACCTGTCCGTCAGCCCGGCAGCCGATTGCCCGCCACTGTTCACCCTGCAAATACAGCGCCTGAGAAGTGGTGATCGGGTAGCAATAATTGGCCGTAATGGTTGTGGCAAATCGTCGCTATTGCGCCTGCTGTGGCAGCAATATCAGCAACCGCTGAATGACGAGGCGATTCGTCTGCACCCGCGCGTTGAAATGGGCTATTACGACCAAACGCTGCACCAGTTGCGTGATGACGACACGTTGCTTGAAGCACTCGAACCGTTTGCGCCGTTAACCGAGCGCGATCGCAAAATGGCGTTGATCAGTGCCGGTTTTGCGTGGTTGCGCCACGGGCAAACGGTCAGCACGTTAAGCGGTGGCGAGCGTTCCAGGCTGTTATTTGTCGGGCTGACTCTGGCACGTTATTCGCTGCTGTTGCTCGATGAACCGACCAACCACCTGGATATGGAAGGCAAAGAGGCGCTGGCAGAAACACTGCAAAGTTACGAAGGCGGCGTGTTACTGGTGACGCATGACCGCACGTTAATCGCTAAGAGCTGTAACCGCTTCTGGCTGATTGATAATGGCGAGCTGAGCGAGTGGCACTCTTTGGAGGGGTTGTATGCGCAACTGACCAGTGAAAGCCTTGACGTGACGTTGTCACCATCCAAATCTGTTCAGCCAGTGATTAGTCATACAGAGGCCGACGGCTGGCTGGAGCGTTTAGTGGAACTGGAGGAGAAGCTTGCACAGGATTTAGCGCGTAAGCCCGGCCACCAGAAACCCGCGTTGCAACAGCAATGGCGCCACGAGATAGCCGCACTTAGCGTGCGGCTGGATATGGAGTAAGTGCAGGATGACGCGGAGCTTATCCGACCTACAAGCGGCATGGGTAGTTAGCGTCATCCACGGGTTCACAAACTAAAAGGTCGCCCAATTATCGTCATCAGTCACCACACTGGTGCGCGATATTGGCGCGGCTTTTTTTGGTTTTTCTGCCTTCGCTGTCACCCCATTTGGCTGATGGCTTAAACGGAAAATCCCCACCGCTGCGGTTAACCGCGCCGCTTGTTCTTCCAGTGACACCGCCGCTGCCGACGCTTCTTCAACCAACGAAGCGTTCTGTTGCGTGACGTTATCCATTTCGTTGATCGCAAGACCCACTTGCTGGATGCCACGGCTTTGTTCGTCAGACGCCGCGGCGATCTCCTGCATGATATCGGTGACACGACGCACTGCGCTGACAATTCCGGTCATGGTTTCTCCGGCATGTGCGACCTGATTTGAACCGCTATCAATCAACGACACTGATTCACTGATCAACCCTTCAATTTCTTTGGCTGCTTGTGCACTGCGTTGTGCCAGCGTGCGTACTTCGGTTGCGACCACCGCAAAACCGCGCCCTTGTTCACCGGCACGCGCCGCCTCTACCGCCGCATTGAGCGCCAAAATATTGGTCTGGAATGCAATGCTGTTGATCACCGCCGTTATCTCGGAAATTTTCTTCGAACTGGTAGAGATGTTGTTCATGGTGCTGACCACACCCGAGACAATGCGCCCGCCATCGCTGGCTTTGTGCGACGCTTCTTCAGCCAGTTTGGTGGCGTGATGGGCGTTATCCGCGTTCTGTTTCACGGTCGCCGTTAACTGCTCCATGCTAGCCGCAGTCTCTTCCAGAGCCGCCACTTGCTGTTCAGTACGGGCCGATAAATCAGTGTTTCCGGCAGAAATCTCACTGGTACCTTGATAAATCGCCTCCGCTCCAGAACGCACCTCACCGACAGTTTTCACCAGTGAGGCCTGCATTTCCTGTAGGTTCTGATTGAGCTTGCCGATTTCACTGCGACCATAGGCGGCCGACGCCAGGGTTAAATCCCCCTGAGAGATATGTTCGATGCGCGTTGCCGCCTGTTGCAGCGGTTGGACAACCACACGACGCAGCACCACGAAAGTGAAAACGGTCATGAAGATAGCCAGCGCAAATGCTCCTGCCATCAGCATCACACTAAAATGAGAACGGGCCTGAGCTTGTTCTTTAAGCGCCATCGCGCGTTCGGTACGGATTTTCGCCGCTTGCATCAGGACCTTGTTGTAGTCGGCATCAAGCTGACGGGCTTGGTCATTTTCATGGTTGATAATGGCTTCAAACATGCCGTTTTTGGCGTATTTCATCATCGGTGCCATGCCTTTGCTCAGGTACTCGTTGAAGCGGTCGCGCAGTTGGCTATCCAGCGCAGCACCTTCCTCAACTTTGTCAGCACGCGCCATATAAATATCAAAACTCGCCTGCGCCTGTTTAATCAACCTGTCGGCCTCAGCAATATTAGACTTCATATCGTCCATGTCAGCCACGCGCCCTGCCGCTCCCGCGTGAATGAAATTTAAACGTGCACTGCGTAAATCAGTGGAGCTATCAGACAGACCGATGCGCACCTGAATTTCGTTAGTCACGTCTTGCAGTGCTTTGTCACTCTGCACTAAAAAGTAACTCGCCAGCCCAACGCACAACGCGAACAGAACTAAGATGCCAACCAATATGGAAGTAAATAACGGCACCAGACGAATGTGATGCCAGAAACGAACGGCCCCTTGCGGGGAGATTTTTGTTTTTGCCATGTCCTGGGTGTCTCTTCTGGTTAATGGTTGTTGTTCCAGAAAGTTCATCGGCCAGCAGAGACAAAAGGTTGAATATCGCGTTGTTGTTTTGTGCTGTGGTTAACACTTTAATGACGAAAAGCTAACCAAATCACAGTATTTTCCCGCAATAAGTGTGCCTTACATAAAAGTTAAACAGGAGTAAACTCAATGTAACAGTAAATGGCGTCACCGCGTGCGGTCGCCCTCAGGACACGAATAAGCATTATGAAATTTAAATCTGCAATAAAACCCTATCATGCGGCAGCCGGTGGTTGGGGCTCGCTTGAAGCCACCACTCGCTTTGTTATCGACAGCAAACATGCCTTAAAAAATCTGCGTAATTTAATGCGCATGAACAAAGCCAAAGGCTTTGATTGCCCGGGATGCGCATGGGGTGATGACAATAAAAGTACCTTTAGCTTCTGCGAAAACGGCGCAAAAGCCGTGACATGGGAAGCGACTCGTCGTTTTATCGACCATGAGTTTTTCGCCCAACATAGCGTCAGCAAACTGTATCAACAAAGCGATTATTTCCTTGAATATCAAGGCCGACTGACTGAACCGCTACGCTACAACCCGCAGACCGACCATTACGAAGCCATCAGTTGGGACGACGCGCTGGCGATAATCGCTCAGCATATCAAAGCGCTGGATAATCCTGACCAGATGGAGCTGTATACCTCGGGGCGCGCCAGCAATGAAGCCTCTTATCTGTATCAACTTTTTGGCCGCACGGTCGGAACCAACAATTTCCCGGATTGCTCCAATATGTGCCACGAGGCCAGCGGCAGCGGCCTGAAGCGCAGTATCGGCGTCGGCAAAGGCACCATTCATCTTAATGATTTTGATAAAGCCAATGCGATTTTCGTGTTTGGCCAAAACCCTGGCACCAACCACCCACGCATGCTGCACAGTTTGCGCCACGCTGCAGAGAACGGCGCGCAAATCGTCACCTTTAATACCCTGCGCGAACGCGGACTTGAGCGTTTTGCCGATCCGCAAAAACCGTTAGAAGTGGTAACGCCGCTGGCAGGTAATATCAGCACGTATTATTACCAGCCAAATTTGGGCGGTGATATGGCGGCGATTCGCGGTATGGCGAAAGCGTTGCTGGAAGTGCATCGTGGGCAACTGGCACAAGGCGAAGCGGGGATTTTTGATCAGGCATTTATTGCTGAACACACTCACGGTGTGGATGGCTGGTTTGCCGAAATCGACAACACCAGCTGGGCGCACATTACCCAACAGTCCGGTTTGAGCGAACAACAAATTCGCGATGCCGCCGCCGTCTGGCAGCAGGCTGAGCGTGTGATTTGCACCTGGGCGATGGGGATTACGCAGCACAAACATTCACTGAATACCGTTCGTGAAATCGTTAACCTGCAATTGTTGGGTGGTCACTTAGGTAAACCTGGTGCCGGACTTTGCCCGGTGCGCGGCCACAGTAATGTGCAAGGTAACCGCACGATGGGCATCGATGAAAAACCCTCGGCGGCGTTACTCGACAGCCTGGCGGCGCATTTTGATTTTGAACCGCCACGCGCTCGCGGCCACAATACCGTAGAAGCGCTTGCCGCTATGCTGCGCGATGAAGTTAAAGTGCTGATTGCGCTGGGCGGGAATCTCGCGGCTGCGGCACCAGATAGCCCGCGCACTGAAGAAGCGTTACAGCGCTGCGGCCTGACGGTGCATATCAGCACCAAACTCAACCGCAGCCATTTGGTGCCAGGTAAAGCGGCATTAATCCTGCCAACGCTTGGGCGCACCGAAGAAGATATGCAGGCCAGCGGACGGCAGTTTATCACCGTCGAAGACTCGTTCAGTATGGTGCATGCCTCCGAAGGGATCGGTAAACCGATTGCCAACACTCAGCGTTCAGAAACGGCGATTGTCGCCGGAATTGCCGCAGCCGTTCTGGGATGTGAAAAACTGGACTGGCTGGCCATGTCAGACGATTACAATCTGATTCGCGACCACATCGCCGCCACCCTTCCCGGTTTTAAAGACTTCAACCAGCGGTGCGAAAACCCTGGTGGTTTCTATCTTGGCAATGCGGCGGCGCAGTTGCGTTTCAATACGCCATCGCGCAAAGCGGAATTTAGTGCCGCCGCGCTGCCGGAGTCCCTGTTCGGCGAATTAACCGCACCGTTTGTGCTACAGACTTTGCGCTCGCATGACCAGTACAACACCACCATTTATGGGCTGGACGACCGCTACCGTGGCGTTTACGGCCAACGCGAAGTTTTATTTATTAATCCTGAAGATCTTGCCGAACTGGAATTGCATGACGGCAATTTAGTGGATATTGAGACTATCTGGAACGATGGTATTACGCGCAAAGTCAGCGGCTTCAAAATCGTGCCGTACAATATTCCGCGTGGCAATCTGGCGGCTTATTACCCGGAAACGAACCCATTGGTTCCACTGACCAGCGTCGGTGACGACACTGGGACGCCAACTTCAAAATCTGTACCGGTAAAAATCAGCCGTACCGTTTCCGTTGAAAGCCAGCGTATCGCCTAACTCTCCCTTCCTGTAAGCACTTGTCGGGTAGCACCCTGTTACCCGACACCTCAACGCACTTCATTACCTATTCGCAATAAATGCGCGATTTCTCATTAACAACTTTGCAATATCATAACGTGAGATTATGATATCCGCACAATTAACCATTTGGTTCGTTATGTGGTTTTTATCATAAAGAAGTGAATGGAACACACTTCGACAGGAGAACGTTATGGCAAGTTACACTCCCCCGCGCGGCCTGGCATTAGGGCTGCTGTGGGTTCTCGGCGGGCTGATGGCTTTGATTGGCCTCGCTATTGGTATCGGCGGTGCTTATCTCGTCGCACTCGGCGGGACTTTTTATTTCCTGCTGATGGGCATCGTGATGCTTATCTCCGCTGTTTTGATTTTGAAAAAGAAAACTGCTGGTCTGCTGCTTTATGGTCTGGCATTCATCTGCTCTATCTTTTGGGCAATTAGCGATGCGGGAATGGATTTTTGGCCGTTATTCTCGCGCCTGTTTACCTTCGCGGTGCTGGCATTCCTCGCCGCCATCGCGTGGCCGATTTTACGTGCTGCACACAGTCGTGCTCCGGTAAAAAAAGCACCTGCTTATGGCATCGCCGCCCTGCTAGCCGTGTGTATGCTGGTGAGCGCAGGCTGGATGTTTGTGCCACAGGTACAAGTTGCCGCCAATGAAGACGTGCCGGTCAAACCGGTTACTGCGGCGGATGCGCAAAAAGACTGGAAGCATTGGGGTAATACCACTCACGGCGACCGTTTTGCTGCCCTTGATCAAATTAACAAAGGCAACGTCAACGACCTGAAAGTGGCGTGGATTGCCCACACTGGCGACATCCCACAAAGTAACGGTTCCGGCGCGGAAGATCAGAACACGCCATTGCAGGTTGGCGACACGCTGTTTGTCTGCACGCCGTACAGCAAAGTGCTGGCGCTGGATGTCGATTCAGGTAAAGAAAAATGGCGCTTTGATAGCAAAGCAACCGCGCCAAACTGGCAACGCTGCCGTGGATTAGGCTATTTTGAGGAAACCACTCAACAAGCCTTAACCCCTGTTGCAGAACCTGCGCAACCTGCGGCCTGCCCTCGTCGCCTGTTCTTGCCAACCACCGATGCACGCCTGATTGCGATTAATGCCGACAACGGCAAACTGTGCGATGACTTTGGTGACCACGGCACCGTTGACCTGAAAACCGGCATGGGTGAAGTCAAAGCGGGCTATTACCAGCAAACCTCTACACCGTTGGTAGCAGGGAATATGGTGATCGTCGGTGGCCGAGTGGCAGATAACTTCTCCACTGGCGAACCTCCTGGTGTGGTGCGCGCTTATGACGTGCACAGCGGTAAACTGGCATGGGCATGGGACCCGGGTAACCCGGAGATTACCGGTGTTCCACCTGAAGGCCAGACCTATACACGCGGTACGCCAAACGTCTGGTCTGCCATGTCTTTTGATGAAAAACTCGGCCTGGTTTACCTGCCAACCGGTAACGCAACACCGGATTTCTTCGGCGGCACACGTACTGCGCAAGACGACAAATACAGCTCTTCTATTGTGGCGGTCGACGTCGCAACGGGCCAGGTGCGCTGGCATTATCAAACCACTCACCACGATTTGTGGGACTTCGATTTACCGTCGCAACCGCTGCTGTATGACTTGCCAGACGGCAAAGGTAGTACCACGCCGGTGATTGTGCAGACCTCCAAACAGGGCATGATTTTCATGCTTAACCGCGCCACAGGTGAACCGGTGGCGAAAGTGGAAGAACGTCCCGTTCCACAAGGTAATGTTGAAGGTGAACGCTACTCAAAAACCCAGCCGTACTCTGTCGGGATGCCAATGATTGGCAACCAAACCCTGAACGAGTCGGACATGTGGGGCGCTACGCCAATCGACCTGTTGATTTGCCGTATCGAATTTAAAGAGATGCGCCACGAAGGTGTTTACACCCCGCCGGGTCTGGATCGTTCGCTGCAATTCCCTGGTTCACTGGGTGGCATGAACTGGGGAAGCGTTTCTGTTGACCCGAACAACAGCCTGATGTTCGTCAACGATATGCGTCTGGGACTGGCAAACTATATGGTGCCGCGTGCCAATGTGGCGAAAAACGCCAGCGGTATCGAGATGGGTATTGTACCAATGGACGGCACGCCGTTCGGCGCAATGCGCGAGCGTTTCCTGTCGCCGCTGGGTATTCCGTGCCAGAAACCACCGTTTGGTACCATGTCAGCCATCGATCTGAAATCCGGGAAAGTGGTCTGGCAGGTTCCGGTGGGTACCGTGCAGGACACCGGCCCGCTGGGCATTCGTATGCACCTGCCGATCCCCATCGGCATGCCAACGCTGGGCGCATCGCTTTCAACCCAGTCTGGCCTGCTGTTCTTCGCGGGGACACAAGATTTCTATCTGCGCGCCTTTGATACCGCAAACGGCAAGGAAATCTGGAAATCTCGCCTGCCAGTAGGCAGCCAGTCTGGCCCGATGACCTATGTGTCACCGAAGACCGGCAAGCAATATATTGTGATTAACGCAGGCGGAGCACGTCAGTCTCCAGACCGTGGTGATTACATTATTGCTTACGCGTTGCCAGACGCGAAATAAGCCAAAAAAACGGGTGCATTTGGCACCCGTTTTGCTTTTCATCATTTGTTGCCTGCATTGACGTAAATGGTGGATGACGCTAACGCTTATCCCCCTACAACAACTGTTCGCTTTTCGTAGGTCAGATAAGCTTGCGTCATCCGACAACCAATTACTTCACATCCACCTGGTAGAAAATGTGTTTACCAAACGGATCAACTTCGTAGCCCGTCACTTCTTTGCGAACCGGCTCGAAAATCGTCGAGTGCGCAATCATCACCGCAGGCATTTGGTCATGCATCATCTGCTGCGCTTCTTTATATAACGCCACACGTTTTTCGTGGTCGCTAGACGTCCGCGCCTCAAGGATCAGCTTATCAAACGGCTGATAACACCATTTCGCCGAGTTAGAACCGCCATCGGCTGCACGACAGGTAAACAGCGGGCCGAAGAAGTTATCCGGGTCGCCGGTTGCCGTGGTCCAGCCCATCAGCGCCGCCTGATGCTCACCGTCTTTCACGCGTTTTAAATACTCGCCCCACTCGTAAGTCACCACTTTCGCCGTCACGCCAATTTTCGCCCAGTCGGCCTGAATCATCTCGGCCATGCGTTTAGCATTCGGGTTATACGGACGCTGCACCGGCATCGCCCACAGGTCGATGGTCATACCGTTGGTGAAACCTGCTTCTTTCAGTAAAGCTTTGGCTTTTTCCGGGTCATATTCGTAATCTTTGAGCGTGTCGTCAGCACTCCACACGCCCGGTGGTAGCAGGTTTTTTGCCGCTGTTCCGGTGCCACGGAATACCGCGTCAATAATCGCCGGTTTATTGATGGCCATGGCTAATGCCTGGCGAACTTTCACATTATCCGTTGGCGCTTTTTGAGTGTTAAAGGACAGGAAACCGGTATTCAGTCCCGCTTTTTGCATCAGGTTAATATCGGCGTTTTCTTTCAGGCGTGGCAAATCCGCTGGATTAGGGAATGGCATCACCTGGCATTCGTTCTTCTCAAGTTTTGCCACACGCACCGAGGCATCCGGAGTTATCGAGAACACCAGTTTGTCGATATTGGCTTTACCCTGCCAGTATTCAGGAAATGCGGTAAACAGAATGCGCGAATCCTTTTGATATTGTGCAAGACGGAATGGTCCTGTGCCGATTGGGTCCATATCCACGCGTTCTGGCGTGCCCGCTTTTAACATGTTGTCGGCGTATTCAGCGGAAAGAATAGAGGCAAAATACCAGCCGAGATCGGCAATAAATGGCGCTTCAGGATGAGTCAAGGTAAAGCGCACGGTATTATCATCGACTTTATCAATAGCGGTGATTAATTTTCCGAATTCTAAACTTTCGAAATTAGAATAGTTTCCATTGGAAACATTATGGTAAGGATGTTTTGGGTCCTTCTGACGCATAAACGAAAAAATGACATCGTCAGCGTTAAAATCACGGCTTGGTTTAAAGTATTTGTTGCTCTGGAATTTCACCCCTTTGCGCAAATGGAAGGTATAGACCCTGCCGTCTTCGCTGACATCCCAGCTTTCAGCCAGGCTTGGCTGCAATTCAGTGGTACCTACTTTAAAATCCACCAGACGGTTATAAACCGGTACCGCGCTGGCATCAACGCTGGTCCCGGAAGTATATAACTGCGGGTTAAAGTTTTCCGGTGAGCCTTCGGAACAATACACTAATGTTTTGGCCGCAACAGTGGAACTGACTGTCAACGCGGCTATTATCAATGCAAGTTTTGTGGTTGTTGTTGAGAGTGTTGTGATGGAAGTTTTCATGCCTGCCCTTATAATTTTATATTTTCCTGACCCAGAAAGAATTAACGCTTGTGCAAAGCAGCTTAATAAATAACATTAAAAGTAGATTGCAAACAATTGAATATATCCAGCAGATTCCAAAAGAAGGATTAACAATGTCATCGCCGCTCGCAAACCAATTAACGCAACGCTTCTTCCGCTACCTCGCGATCACCAGCCAAAGCCAGGCCGGTGCAACCACTTTGCCAAGCACACCCGGCCAGCATGAAATGGCGCAGTTACTCGCCCGCGAACTGCGTGAGTTCGGTCTTGATGATGTAGTGATTGACGAACATGCCACCGTCACGGCAGTCAAAAAAGGCAACGTTGAAGGAGCGCCACGCGTGGGGTTTATCACCCACATTGATACCGTCGATGTCGGTCTGTCACCGGATATTCACCCGCAGGTGTTACGTTTTAACGGTGAAGATCTGTGCCTTAACCCCCAACAAGATGTCTGGCTGCGCACATCTGAACACCCGGAAATCCTGGCCTATCCAGGTGAAGAAATTATTTTTAGCGATGGCACCAGCGTGCTGGGCGCCGACAATAAAGCTGCCGTTACGGTGGTGATGACGCTGCTGGAAAACCTGACACCTGACATGTCGCATGGCGATATTGTTGTCGCCTTTGTACCCGATGAAGAAATTGGTTTATGCGGCGCAAAAGCGCTGGATCTTGCGCGCTTTGATGTCGATTTTGCCTGGACTATCGACTGCTGTGAATTAGGCGAAGTGGTGTATGAAAACTTTAACGCCGCCCATGCTGAGATTCGTTTTACTGGCGTAACCGCCCACCCGATGTCAGCCAAAGGCGTATTAGTGAACCCATTATTAATGGCGCACGATTTTATTAGCCATTTCGACCGTAATCAAACACCGGAGAATACCGAAGGACGCGAAGGTTATATCTGGTTTAACGGCTTGAACACCACCCAAAATGACGCGATATTGAAGGCGAATATTCGTGATTTTGATGGCCAATCGTTTGAAGCACGTAAACAACAGATTCGTGATGTCGCCGCGATAATTGCTGCACAGCACCCAACAGCTAAAGTCGACGTTTCCATTAGTGATACTTACAGTAATATCAGCAACGCGATTAAAGAAGATCGCCGGGCCATTGATCTTATTTTTGATGCTATGAAAGAGTTGAATATCGAGCCGAAAGTTATTCCGATGCGCGGCGGCACTGACGGCGCGGCACTTTCCGCCAAAGGGTTATTAACACCTAATTTCTTTACTGGTGCACATAACTTCCACTCTAAATTTGAGTTTTTACCACTACGGGCATTTGAAGCTTCGTATAACGTGGCATTAAAACTTTGCCTGCTGGCCGCAAAATAGATCTATTCCGGGTTCTGGTGTTAGCGTGAACCCGTCTTCCCTTCTGACGCTGCATGTGACCCGATTCAATTTTTTACTGGAGCCTTTAGGATATATTTTCAATGTCTGTCAATAATTAAATTGGTCGGAAATTGGAATGAATAATAAATATAAATTACACGAATTTCTTGATGTCAAACGGCTTCAGACGTTACAGGATAATTTTAGCAAGTCGATGATGATTGCCCTCGTGGTGGTTGATAACGATGGCATTCCGGTGACGACTCCGAGTGGGTTTTCCAATTTTTGTGCGCGTTCCCGCCTTAACTCAGCACTTGCCCAACATTGCCATGAAAGCGACAACGCCGGTGGCCGGGCAGCAATGGAAACCCTTAAACCTGTGGTGTATCGCTGTTACTGCGGGTTTGTCGAGTTTGCCGTGCCAATCATGATTAATGACCATTATCTGGGAGCCTTTATTTCTGGCCAGGTAAAAGTTGAAGAGGAAATGGAGCAAACCATTCCATATATTCTGGATAATAATGAGGTCTGGCAGAAAAACCCGTGGTTAATTAATTTACATGACAACACCCAAAGAATGCCTTATGAACGTTTTGAGTCCACCGCCTCCACACTGCTGCATGTTTCTTCTTATTTAGTCGAACAAGCTCATGCTAATAATATTCAACGTGAGTTGCATAAAAAAGATCTGGAACTTACTGATGAACTCAGAAAACGTGTTGAGATTGAACGTTCATTACATGAGGCTGAATTTAAAGCCTTGTCTTATCAAATTAACCCCCATTTTTTGTTTAATGTTTTAAATACTATCGGACGACTGGCTTACCTGGAAGATGCCACGCGTACCGAAACAATGGTTCATGACTTCTCTGACATGATGCGTTATTTATTACGCAAAAGTAACCATGGGTTAATTACCATGAATCATGAAATAAACTATGTTAAGAGTTATATGTCGATCCAAAAAGTCAGAATGAGCGACCGTTTTGATTACCAGTGTGACGTCCCCGATAAATATCTTGATATTGTCTGCCCGTTCTTAATACTACAACCGCTGGTTGAAAACTTTTTCAATTATGTAGTAGAGCCACGGGATACCAGCAGTTTCCTCCTGATACGTGCAGTCGACGATGGACGTGATGTTATTCTTGAAGTCACCGATAATGGCGATGGCATTTCACAAGAGAACATTGCCAATATTTTATCAGGCGATCAAAATCGCCTGAAAGGCAGTATCGGTATTAATAACATTCAAGACCGCCTGCGCTTGTTATTTGGTGAAAGTTATGGGCTGGAAATTATCAGTGCTCATCAACCCGCAATGGGCACCACTATCAAACTGCGTTTCCCTATGCTGCAAGCCTGATAACGACGGAGAGTTAACATGTACAACATTGTTATTGTGGAAGATGAGCCGATTGAAACTGAGTCATTACGGCGCATTATTTCACGTTGCGTGGATAATGCGGTGATCCATGAAGCCGCCACTGGGAAAAGAGCCATTCATCTCATTGATACGCTGGAACAGATCGATATGATGTTTGTCGATATTAATATCCCGTTGCCTAACGGCAATCAGGTTATTGAGTATTTAAAAAGCAAAAACAATGACACCAAAGTGATCGTCACGACAGCCAATGACGATTTTGATCTGGTGCGCAGCATGTTGAACCTGAAAGTTGACGACTACCTGCTTAAACCGGTGAAACAAAGCATTCTGACCGAAACCATTAAAAAGACGCTGGATGTTAATGAAGCCGATATTGCCGCGCTCAAAGAGCTAAAACAGACTATTATTTGCCTGATCGAAAGTTGCGATTACGCCCAATGGCACAGTTTTATCTTTAAAAAACTCGATGATGCCTGCACCCGCAAATCGCTGACGGCCGATCAACGTAAAACCGTGACGGATGTGCTGGAAATACTGCATCAATATATTACGACGCAGGGCGACAAAATGGTGCCTACCGGGAAAAAAATCGCCGCACTCATTCAGGATATAACCCAGCACGGTTTAACCAGCACGGCCTATTACCGGATAATGATCGGCCTGCTGACCATCAGTGAAGAAGTGTTTGACCATGCTCTGAAGCATTTCAACGGCAATATGGACTTCACCGAGCGGGCAAAATTCCACATCGAAAAGAATGTGTTAAACAATCTCACGCTTGACGATATCGCCGCGAAGTCTTTCGTGAGCACCTGCTATTTAAGCCGTGCATTTAAGAAAAATATTGGCACCGGTTTTTCAAATTATATTGCCAGCCGAAAAATAAGCATTGCGAAATCGCTGTTGCAATTCAGTAACCTTAAGGTCAATACCATTGCCCTTGAATTATCTTACCAGGATGCGAATTATTTCTGCCGCATCTTTAAAAAAGAGACCAGTATGGCTCCATCTGACTACCGCAAAATTGTCTCTCCCGAACTGCATTAATCGCTCCCCCCACTCGCCTTGGCAATATTGCGCAAGGCGTTGTGGGTAAAGCAAAAAAGTCCACCATGCCAACAAGATAGTTTACCTCTGTAGCCAGCCTTGCCCTCTAAGATGGAGAAATCCTGTTTTTCAGAGTGGATCTCCTTTGGACGATTATCTATTTACCTCCGAATCCGTGGCCGAAGGGCACCCGGACAAAATGGCTGACCAGATTGCCGATGCCATTCTGGACGCGTATCTGCTCCAGGATCCGTGGTCAAAAGTCGCCTGCGAGTGCATGGTGAAAACCGGTATCGCCATCGTGGCCGGGGAAATCGCATCCTCTGCGGTGGTGGATGTTGAAACCATTGTGCGCAACACGATTAAAGCCATTGGTTATGACCATTCCGATCTCGGTTTTGACGGTAATACCTGCGGCGTGCTGAATATTCTCGGTAAACAATCTTCTGATATTGCCAGCGGTATTGCGGGCTCCACTCGCGAATTACTCGGCGCAGGCGATCAAGGGATCACCTTTGGTTTTGCCTGTAACGAAACCCCCGAAGCAATGCCCGCAACGCTGGTTTACGCTCATCGTTTAATGGCGCGACAAGCGATGTTGCGCAAGTCCAGACGACTGCCCTTCCTGCTGCCGGACGCCAAAAGCCAGGTGACGCTGCGTTATTGCAACGGCCAGATCCAGGCTGCGGATACGATTGTGGTTTCCACGCAGCACCACCCGGATATTTCACTGGAGCAACTGCGCGAAGCGGTTATTGAAGAGATTGTAAAACCGGTGATTCCTGCTCAGTGGCTTACCCCGCAAACCCGTTTTCTGATTAACCCCGCCGGGCGCTTTGTGATTGGTGGCCCGGTGGGTGATTGCGGCCTGACGGGGAGAAAAATTATTGTCGATACCTACGGCGGAGCCGCTTGCCACGGCGGTGGCGCTTTTTCAGGAAAAGATCCCTCAAAAGTTGACCGTTCAGCTGCCTATGCGGCGCGTTATGTGGCGAAGAATATTGTCGCGGCAGGTCTCGCAACACGTTGTGAAGTCCAGCTGGCGTGGGCTATCGGTCTGCCTCGCCCCGTGTCGATTCGTATCAATACCTTTGGCAGCGGGAAACTTGCCGCCAGTACCCTTCAGGAGCGGGTCGCTCGTCATTTTGATCTCAGCGTTTACGGAATCATAAAATCGCTGGATTTGCTGGTGCCACGTTATCGTCAAACCGCCTGCTACGGCCATTTTGGCCGGGATATTTTCCCATGGGAAAAAACAGATAAAGCAGCGGTTCTGCGCGCTGATGCGCGCTAACCCCAAAGTTTTTCACAGGAGAACGTTATGTCCGGGCAAAGTTTAGGTTTGATTGAAACCATTGGGCTAGCGGCGGCAATCGAAGCCGCTGATGCCGCGATGAAATCCGCCAATGTCCAGTTGGTAGGTTATGAACTGACTAAAGGTGGCGGCATGGTCACCGTCAAATTTGAAGGCGATGTAGGCTCGATTAATGCGGCGGTTGCCGCAGGTGTAGCGGCGGCGAACAAAGTGAGCACGGTTTACGCTCATCGGGTTATCGCGCGCACCGCCGAGGGTATTGATAACTTTATTCACTCCGCCGATACCGTGGGGCTTGCGCCGGTAATAACGCAACAAGCACCGCCGGTGGTCAGTCTTGAAATACCGATAGTGATGTTAGAAGACGAAAGCAAGAAAAAGCCGGGTTCAGGGAAACATAAAAAGCGCTAAGCCGTGAGTCGCCTGGTAATGGTGGATGGCGCGCTCGCGCTTTTCCACCCTATTAAAACAAATACTTATGAAACCGCGCAGGTCGGATAAGCGCAGCGCCATCCGACGCTGCATCTCGTAAACTACAATTGGCTATCCTCCACCTTGCACGTATTACACGGCAAATTCCTCGCGATACCGAAGCGATAGATTGCCGCCCCAAGACAGGCACCAATAATGGGCGCGACTATCGGCACAATGAAATAAGGAATATCACGGCCACCGGTCATTGATACCTCTCCCCAACCGGCGAAGAACGTAAATAATTTAGGACCAAAATCACGAGCAGGATTCATCGCAAACCCGGTCAATGGTGCGGTCGCCGCCCCGATAACCGCCACCAGAATACCAATTAACAATGGGCCTAATGGGCCGCGCGGTACGCCGTTACCATCATCAGTCAGCGCCATAATCAAACCCATCAGCATAGAAGTGATGACGATTTCTACAAACGCAGCTTGCCAGACGCTAATAGCTGGCGACGGGAAGGTACTGAAAATACTAGCTAATTGCAGGCTATCTACGCTACCCCGCACCATGTTGTGCGCGGTCTCATAGTCCGTGAAAAGGTTGTGATACATCAGATAAGCGAGCATTGCGCCGCCAAAAGCACCGGCAATTTGGGCAATGCTGTATGGGAGTACTTTGCGCGCCGGGAAGCAGGCGAATAACCATAGTGCAATGGTAATCGCCGGGTTAAGATGCGCACCGGAGATCCCAGCAGTTAAATAGACCGCCAGCGAGATGGCCAACCCCCAGACAATACATATTTCCCACAAACCAAAACTCGCGCCAGCGACTTTTACTGCCGCCAGGCAACTGATACCAAAAAACATAAACAATCCGGTGCCGAGAAATTCCGCGGTGCATTGGGCTCTGAGTGAATCGTTCATAGGTTACCCTGTTTGTGATTGATTATTCATATATCGACTAACCGCCGATATGACATTGAAACCCTAATGACTCTATTTCATTCTTTAATAGCGTCATTTTTTTTCACTTATTTTTTGAACATCACCCAGCGGATAAATACGGCCTAAAAGCTGATATTTATTTTCGCCGTAAGAGTGATAAGGTAATAAATGAATGGTGTCGACATTCGACATTAAGCGGGCAAACTCACCGATACTGCGAATCTCTTCGATATTGTCGTTTACGCCCTGAACCACCGGAATACGGACAATCACTTTGGTGATAAACGACATTCTGATCAGGTTTTCAAGAATGCGGCGGTTATCCACACCGGTGTTACTGAGATGCACTGTGGGATTAATCGCCTTGATATCAGCCAGTGCGAGGTCAACATACGGGAATACTTCATCAATCACTTCAGGTTGAGTAAAACCAGTTGTTTCAATGGCGGTGTGCCAACCCTTTGCCTTGCACGCTTTCAGTAATTCACGAGCAAACTCCGGTTGCGCCAGCGGTTCGCCGCCAGATAGCGTAATACCGCCACCTGAACGCCGGTACAGGTTTTCCTCTTTTTGTAATTCACGCATTACGTCAGCCACCGTCATGCGTTTACCTTTCATTTCCAGAGCCTGAGTTGGGCAAACTTCGCAGCATTTCCCGCACTGAATACAAGCTGAACGGTCAATGAAATAAGGATTGGTGACTGATAACGCTCGCTGCGGGCAAATATCCACACATTTGCCACAACGAATACAGTCATTCTTTTTAAAGATTAATTCCGGCTGTGGCCGTTGTGATTCTGGATTACTACACCACTTACACGATAATGGGCATCCTTTTAAAAAAGGAATGGTGCGAATGCCGGGGCCATCATGCAAAGAATAGCGCTGAATATTAAATAACACGCCTTCCATTTGGTCATCCACTTTATTATTTAGCATATTGCTCACGCCCTAAGCAGCAATTAATAAAAGGGTCATGTGACCCACAGGTTCGATACCCGTTAGCATTCGAGTTGCAGGTAGGCGGCAAGGGAGCTACAAATCTGTCTGGAACAGATTTGAACAGCGCTTGCGCTGGCCCGAAGGGTGAGCCTCATGGACTAGGCTCATAATCCCCAGGAGCTTACTTGAGTAAGTGACTGGGGTTAGTGAGTGCAGCCAACACCCCTGCAGCTTGAAGGATGACGGGTATAAATATTAATTAAAGCTGTTGCTCGGTACGGCTAATAATATCGTCCTGAACTTCCTTCGCCAGCACCACAAATTGCGCACTGTATCCGGCGACGCGCACCACCAAATCCTGATGCTGCTGAGGATTATTTTGCGCTTCCACCAGGGTGTTACGGTCAATAACGTTAAATTGAACGTGCATCCCTTTTTTGTCGAAGTAGTTTCTCACCAGGCCACTGAAGTGGCGCAAACCGTTTTCCCCGGCCAAAGAGGATGGCAGGAACTTCTGGTTGTAGAGCGTTCCGTTAGAAGCAATAAAGTGGTCGAGTTTTGCCACCGAATTTGCCGCCGCCGTAGGGCCAAAGGTATCTTTACCCTGGCGCGGAGAAACGCCATCGGCCAACGGTTCTTTCGCCAGGCGACCATCCGGCAGCGCACTCACATCCTTACCAAACAGCACGTTAGCCGAAACTGGATAGATACCCGCCTGGAACTGGCCGCCGCGCGGATTGGTGTATTTCTCCACTTCCTGGCAGTAAATCAGCGCACAGCGACGCGCCACAAAATCAACATCGTCAATGTCGTTACCGAAGCACGGCGTGTTTTCCAGAATATGGCGAATTTCTTCAAAACGGGAACTGTTGCCGCTGGCTGTCGGAGCCGCAGATACGTTGGCAAGCTGGCGGTAAACTTCATTTTTAATCGCCGCCGCATCAAGCGAACCGTGGCTATCAATAATGCGTTTTACCACTTCGTAGACGTCTTGCTCACCCAAAGAGGATTTCGCCGCCACGCTTCCCACCTGATGGCCAAAGTTGGCATCCAGCGCCCCTTTCAGTTCACTGAGCGTCAGTTTGCGATCTTCAAATACCTGTTTCTGGATGGCATAAACCGAGTCGCCGGTATCAGCGATACCAAATGCCTGCGGGCCGGTGAAGTTATAGATTGCCCCACCTTCCTGCAAAGATTTACCGCGCCCGATACAGTCATCCACCAATGCCGACAAGAACGGCAACGGGCAACGTTCGCCATGTGCAATATCGACGCTGTTACACGCTTCAACCAGTTGATGAACAAAGTGCGCCATCTGTTTGCTGAACGCGGTATAGAAATCGTCAATGTTGGTGTACTGGGTCATTTCCCCGGTCACAGGGCCGAGTTGTTTGCTACCGGCACGCCCGTTGTTAAGGGTGATTTCGAGGACTTTTGCCACGTTAAAGAATGCCGCATCATGCCAGCCTTCTGTGCGATGTGGGGCTTGTGGTTCCACGCAGCCGATAATGCAGTAATCACGCGCATCACGTAGCGATACGCCACGGTTTTGTAGCGCCGGAATGATCACTTCATCGTTGTACATCGCTGGTACACCCAGCCCCAAACGCACCAGTTCACAAGCACGATACAGGAAGGTATCAGGCGAACCTTGCCAGACGCGAATCGAGAACGACGGTTGCGGCAAGCGAACGTGGGCCGTCGCTTCCATACACATGTAGCTCAGGTCGTTGGTGGCATCCAGCCCTTCTTCGGTCTGGCCGCCGACGCATAAATTCTGGAACACCGCATAACCGGCAAAGGCCTGCGCGGAGACTTCATCACGCGTTTTGTTGATGTCGTTAAGTTTGATCCAGCAGCAGTCCACCAGTTCTTGAGCAAATTCTTTGGAGATAGCTTGGTCTGCCACCAGATACGGATACATATACTGGTCGAAACGCCCTGGGGAAATAGAGTGGCCGCTGGATTCAATCTGCAACATGCTCTGGATGAACCAGAATGTCTGGCACGCTTCCCAGAAGGTGGTCGCGCCGAATTCAGGTACCCGCGTACAGTTCTGGGCAATTTGCTCAAGTTCGTGTTTACGCGTCGGGTTGCTTTCCTGTTGAGCAAGGCGAGTCGCTTCTTGCGCATAGCGATGAGCAAAGTTAATCGCGGCGTTATAGCTGATGATTACCGCGCGATAGAACTGTTCTTTCTTGATGTACCCCGGTTCGCTGCGGTCGAGCGCTTCCAGCGCACGCGTCACTTCATTGATGATGCCGCGAAAACCGATTTTCAGCACTTTGCCGTAATCCACACTCACGTGACCTACGCCGCCGTAGAAGTAGTTCCCTACGGTGAACACGCCGCCCGCCATACTCTCTTTGGTACTTTCTGACATATACGATGCCGCCAGCGAGCTGGTGGTTTTACCCGGCCAATATTTAAAAGCTTCATGCAGGTCTTGGGCGGTTTTTTTCGGAATAATAAAAGGATCGGCAACACGATGCTCCATGGTGTCGAATTCTTTTTCTACCCAGTCGTAAGAAAATTCCGGGCAGACCTCTGTAGAGCGCGGATTAATAGTGACTGCGCCGACAATTAATTCGTCCGGACGTATCGTTACCGGTAATTCATTAAATATTTTCTCAACTACTTTTGCCCGACGCATAATAGCAGGCAGTTGCTCACTTTCTTTATAAGCTTCGGTTGCCAGCACTGCACGCTCAGATTCCACATAAGGCTTAGCCTGTAGGATCATATTTTTGAGTCTGACAACACGGTCGGTTGGATGAGTAAAACCTTTCTCTAACATAAATACTCCTGGAATGAGTTATTTAATCTAATAGGCTTCAGAGAAATCACCTGCGAGAAGTCATATTCTTTCCATCGCAAATGCTCAGAATGTATTAACGTCGTCTGTTATTAATCGCATGGCTTCATTAACGGCTGACACTTCGCCAAATATGGCAAGGGTGGTAACGTGTTGTGGGCAACTGCCATGAATTTCCGAAACCACAACATGCGCACTTTTACTGGCGACATCGGCAAAGAAATAGAGATCGGGTATTGGCAACATCGCCAGGCCAATCGCATCAATGCGAATCGAGTCCAGACGTGAGCGGAACTCACTGGGCATCCGCCGTTTCAGCATCGCCAGGGTTTCAGGTGTGGGTGCATTAATGATGCGTTTTTTCATCTTCTGGCACCTCAGCGCACGTTCAGCGCTTCAACCATCACACAACGGCGATTTCTGGCGAAAGCCCGCGCCGACGTCAAACCTTCACCGGTCGGCCCGGCAATGGTAAAGGTGGTGTACCCTTCTCCGCCAACACCCAGTCCCGCATACGACGGCCCATTTTTGACAAAAATAGTGGTCTGGATCTGACGTGCCATTTTGGTGAGTTTGTCGACATTGGTAGAGTGCATGATGGCGGTGTGGCGGTTGCCATGTTCGACTTGTACTGCTAATTCAATCGCTTCATCGACGTTGTCGACCCGCACCACCGGCAGCACCGGCATCATCAGTTCATGCACCACAAATGGATGATGTTTCTCAGTTTCAATTAAGATGACTTTTGTCTCAATCGGTGCGTTTACGCCCAGTTGTTGCAGAATGTAGCGTGCATCTTTGCCGACAAAAGCAGTATTCGGGCCCGTGCCTTTTTCGTTTAACACCAGGGTTTGCAGTTGCTGAATCAGTTTCGGGTCACACAGCAAATACGCTCCGCTTTTTTTCATGCAATGAATCAGATAATCCGCGACCTGGTTGACCACAATCACTTCTTTTTCCGCAATGCACGGTAGGTTGTTATCGAAGCTGCAACCTTTAACGATGTCACGGGCCGCTTGTTCAAGATCTGCCGTTTCATCAACCACCACCGGCGGGTTACCTGCACCAGCACCAATGGCTTTTTTCCCCGATGACATCACAGTTTTCACTATCGCCGGGCCGCCTGTCGCCACCAGCATATTGATACGCGAGTCGTTGATTAACGCGTTGGTGTTATCAATAGAAGGTTGCGTTACCGTGACGACCATATTGGCGGGCGCCCCAAGGCTTGCCAGCTTGTGGTTAATTAATTCAACCACATACAATGAAACGTTACGTGAACGGGGATGCGGACTGAATACCACGGTATTCCCTGCGGCCAGCATGCCGATACTGTTGTTGATGATGGTTTCGGTGGGGTTGGTGGTCGGCGTTATCGAACCAATCACGCCATACGCGGAATATTCGGTCAGCGTCAGGCCGTTATCACCGCTTAACGCGCCGGTGGTGAGGTCTTCCAGCCCCGGTGTTTTAAGCGCTGCAAGACGGTTTTTGGTGAACTTATCCTCTATGTTCCCCATGCCCGTCTCTTCCACCGCCATACGCGAGATGGCACGCAAGATATCATCTTGCAGGAAAACCTCGCGGATACCCTGAATAAAGTTGGCGCGGTCGTGCATCGAGCAGTGGCGATACTGAACCTGGGCAACCACTGCCGCCGCAATGGCTTCATCCATGGAGGCGAAAGTGCCGCTGCCCGCGGTCATTGGCTCGCGAACCACAGAAATTGCAGGTTGCTGTGCCAACGCTTTAGCGATAATCGCATCCAGTGGATCGCTTTCCTGCCCGGTCGTAGCAGCAGGTTTGGCCTGTGGAGCGACATCCGGCGTGGTTTTGGTGTACTTACTCAGCACGTTCGAAACCGCCTGAGCAATGTCATTATCATTCATGCTGTTAATTTCCTTGCTGCACATCGCTTCACAAGCATTTTGCGCCCGCGGCTTAGATATAAGGTTTGGTAGCAGACTGAATCGGTGCGGGGTCCAGGGTGGCGAGCAGTTGCAACCCGACTTCTCGTGCCGCAATCACTGCCTGACGAACCGCTCCGGAATCACCGGCAAAGGTGAAGATCACTTCGTTGCTAAAGCTGGTGCCGTTTGCCGGGCTGGCGTAACCAATCGGCTCGATAATGGCTGATTTTGCTGCGGCGTCAGCTATCAATACGCCGATTGCCGCCGGGCAAGCACAGGTCATGCCGAAGGATTTGCCCACCGGTGCACCAAACGCTTTATTCAACGCGTGGCTGGCGCGTGCGGTGTATTGAAATTCCAGATGACCTGCAGGAGAACCGTAAACATCGCCCATGGTGCGGTCGATTTCTGCCAGCGCCACTTCAATGGCACGACGCACGTCAGAAACATCGGTTGCACCGAAAATAATCAGGCAACCGTGTCCACCACCGCCTTCTGTATCGCGAGCCAGCTCAATGGATAATATTTCGCTGTTGGTCGCTTTAATGGCTTCATCAGCCGCAAATATATGTGGCCCAGCCCCAGTACGCGCGCCAAGAATACCGATGGAGCGATATTTCTTGTCGATTTTCATCACTTCATGTAATTGATTATCGACATTGGCAATCACCAAACCAATTGTGTGCCCCATTGCAGTGCCAACAAATTCTGTTAAACCACATGCGGCAATACTGGCGGTATTTTTACCCGTTGCACTGACATCAGTCTGTTTATTCATTACTTCAGATATAATCTGCTCAACAAGATTATCTCTCATGGTCAGTATCCTCTGGCATTATTAACCGACGGCTTTAGGCAGAATTTTTTCTACTTCCATATGGGGACGAGGAATAACGTGGACAGAAACCAGCTCACCCACTTTAATGGCTGCAGCAGAACCCGCGTCAGTCGCGGCTTTCACTGCACCCACGTCACCACGCACAATCACGGTCACCAAGCCAGAACCAATTTTTTCGTAACCGACTAAAGTGACGTTCGCCGATTTAACCATGGTGTCTGCCGCTTCAATTGCAGAAACCAAACCTTTTGTTTCAACCATACCCAGCGCTTCTTGTTGCATAATGACCTTATGTATTTCATTGGTAATTGAATATACGCAGAGGAATAACCAATAAGGTTTTTCTTCTGCGCGTAATATATTTTCGTATTACAATACTAGAGATGTCAGGACAAAATGTTTTGCCCGTTAGCTTGATTATTTTGTTTTCAGGAACGCTTCCAGACAATAAAATCCTGTTTTGGTTATCACAATGAAGAAATAGCGACGGCATCCATCGCGATCATTTTTTCTTCATTCGTGGGTAATACCGCCACCCACGCGCTATTGGCTGTTGAAATAACCCCACTCAAGCCACCACACATTTGTTGGTTTTTCTTTTCATCGAGCTGTAAACCGAGCACGCCGAGTCGTTTAACCGTCAATTCCCTGACTAACGCCGAGTTTTCCCCAATGCCGCCAGTGAAAATTAATGCATCAAAACGGTGAAGCGAAGTGAGATGCGCGCCTAAATGACGAGCCAGGCGGTGCACCATCACATCAATCGCTAATGCCGCACGCTTATTGCCCTGGCGGCGTGCCTCCTGCAAAGTACGGCAGTCACTGGAAAGCCCGGACACCCCATACAGCCCGGACTCGTTATTCACCATTTTGTATAGCGATTCAATGGATTGCCCGGTACAGGAGGCGATATACACCGCGGCGCCAAAATCCAGATCGCCACAACGCGTGCCCATCACCAACCCTTCCAGCGGCGTCATCCCCATTGAGGTGTCCACGCTTTTGCCATTTTTCACTGCGCAAACTGACGAACCGTTACCCAAATGAGCAATCAGAATGCCGTGATTGGCAGGATCAAGACCAAATGCATTGATAGCTTCGGCGGCAATGTAACGATGTGATGTGCCATGGAAACCGTAGCGCCGCACTTGATAACGCTCCTGATATTCCAGCGGAATGGCGTAGGTGTAGGCTTCCGGCGCTAACGTCTGGTGAAAAGCGGTATCGAATACCGCAACTTGTGTCACCGCTGGCAGCAAGGCCATCGTCGCTTCAATGCCAATCAGATTGGCCGGATTATGTAACGGCGCTAACGCGGACAGTGTGCGGATCTTTTCAATGACTTCGCTATTGATCGCGACGGACTGCTTAAATTCGTTGCCGCCGTGGGCGACCCGATGCCCGATTGCCTTCACCGCAGGCAGCAATTGGCGCTGATTCAGTTCAGCAAACAAGGCTTGCAACGCACCGGGATGGCTGGCCTCCGGCAGTGCGTGGCTTGATTTATTGCCCTTCTGGTCTTTAAACGTGATGCAGGCTTCTTCAAGCCCGAGCTTTTCAGCAAGCCCGGAAAGCACGGGAGCACCATCGTTAAAAGGGATCAGCGAAAATTTCAGCGAGGACGACCCGCAATTAATAACTAAAACCAGTGAAACGTTGGACATAGTGGTAATCCCAAAGAAAATGGTGGATGACGCTTCGCTTATCCCCCTACCGTAGGTCGGATAAGCGAAGCGTCATCCGACAACATGTTTTATTTGCTGCTCGTTAATACGAAATGTTCGCGGCTAAAACGGCGCAACGTGTTGCTGGCAATAGCCATATCTTGTTCAACACTGCCGCCGCTAATGCCGATAGCACCCACTAACGCGCCATTTGCCCAGCACGGCACCCCGCCACCAAAACAGCAGATGTCTTTTTCGTGCTGGAGGCCATACAGGCTGGCACCGGGCTGCACCAGAGGCGCTAATTCGTGAGTCGCCATTTTGAGTGCGATGGCCGTCCAGGCTTTCTGGAAAGCGAGGCGCTGGCTTACCAACAGCGCGTTATCCTGGCTGAAAAAGTAGCGTTGCTGACCGCTGGCATCTACCAGGCTGAAGACGATTGGCAGGTCGAAAACCTGCGCTTCAAGACAGGCATAACGCCCAAGTGCTGCGGCATCTTCCAGGCTGAGCGAGAGCCGCCGTTCAGGTAACTGGCGCGTAATCGCTGAGGCTATCCAACCATCCATGGTTGATGACGCTATGGCTGATGGCTGTGACATATCCGCACCTCGTTAAACGTTAGATTCCAGCGCATCGACGATGCCAACCACCGCCGCATCAATCACTGAATGGTCTTTGCTGTTGCTCATACGCGCAGAGCTGCCGGTAGTAATAATGACGATTTCACCGTTCCCCGCCCCCACGCAATCCACCGCCACCTGGGCGCTGCCGGTCGGTTGGTAGTGTTCATCGAGCCGTGCAACAACCAGCAATTTGCAGCCGTTTAATGAGGCATGTTTGGTGGTAGAAACCAACGCACACGTGACTTTTGCCAGGTACATATTTCCTCCTAAGGCTCCTGAATAATCGTGATGTTCTGACGGCGAATTTCATCCCGCGCGGCAGGGGTAATCAGGGTGTGGCGTGCAACACGCAAACCCGCATCCCCTGAAAATGTGCGGATGTCGCTCAACGTGAGTAGCGTTTGGCCTGCCGTCGGTATTTTTTTGCCCGCAATGACAATGCCATATTGCTCAAGCGTGGTGACGTACTCTGCCAGGCGTGAAAGCAGCGAAAGCGGAAGCCCCGTGGCCTCGTGATTCAGGCATTCATGATTTAAGGTGGCGATCACTTTTATGCGCCGATTGAGTGCATGAAACACCCATGAACTGGCGATGTTGTCTCTGATTCCCAGCGCAATTTTGCTCAGGCTATTGGTAGAAAGTGCTGGTAAAAACAGGCTGCTGTAATCATCGTCACCAGCGGCGGGTTCTTGTTCGCCATACAATGCCCCAACACAAGTCGAGTCGACCTCGCTGATGAAAGCGGCTTTCAGTCCGGATACGCTGGCGCTATGGGAGAATGTCACCAGCAATTGATATCCCGCGCGATCCAGCGCCGCAAGGCTGAGCAATGCCGCAGGCAAGCTACTGAAATTGTCGCCCGTTACCACCACGCGAACTTTTTTGCGTCCGGCGTTTAACTCGCGGCGTTTTTGTTCCAGCAACGCAGCAATCAGAGTGTCCAACCGTTGGGATAAAGCCCGGTGTTCCATAGCGCCCCTCACATCAAACGGTTGGGTTGATTCGATAAACCAGGTCACCGTTACGCAGCCCGAAGCCATTGGCTTCTTCGACATCGATGTGCAGTTCCAACACCGCATCAGCACTGACGCGCACTACCACATGCCCCAAAACACCGGCCCGCAAACCGTCGGCCTGAATATCGATTTCCATGCCATCGCGCAGGCCATGCCGTTGCGCTTCCTGCGGGGAAATATGAATATGACGCCAGGCGACAATCGTGCCGTGCGGTTTCGCGACGTGCCCTTTCGGGCCGATGATTTCGATGGCTGGCGAATCATGGAGATCGCCGGACATGCGCACCGGCGCTTTCACGCCCAGCACGAAACTGTCTGCTACCGAGATCTCTATTTGCGTTGAGTTGCGTAACGGCCCCAAAACTCTGACGTTGGGGATATCGCCTTTTTGAGTGCGCAATGTCACTGTCTCTTCAGCGGCAAATTGCCCCGGTTGCTTAACCGCTTTCATGCGCGTCAAGGTGGAACCGTAACCGAACAGCACGTCCATATCTTCGCGGCACAGGTGAATATGGCGGTTAGAAACCCCCACCGGAATCATCAACGGTGGGTGGTTTTTACCGGCAGCTAATTCCTGCATAATTTGCCGGGTGATCCATTCGGCTTGTTGCTGGATATCATTCATAGCTAAGCGGCCTGATAAATAAGTGAAAGTAAGCGGTCAATATCCTGAACATTGGGCTGGCGTGGATTGGTTATGGTGCAACCATCGGCAAGCGCCGCATCAATTAATGGCTGGCATAACGATTCAAATAACGGCTTATCGGTCCCCAATTCTTTTAATGTGGCCGGAATACCGAACTGGCGATTAATAAGGCGGATTTTTTTGATCAGATGGGAAATAGCAATCTGTGAGTTTTCATGCTCGATGCCCATAATTCGAGCACATTTGATATAGCGTTCGAGCGTAAGCGGTGCCGCAGCAGCGGCATTAAATTCAATGATCAGGGGTAACAACATGGCGTTAATTTTGCCGTGGGGAATATGCAGCATGCCGCCAATGGCGTGCGCCATACCGTGAACCAGGCCCAGACCGGAAGAATTAAATGCCATGCCTGCCATGCAAGAAGCGTTATGGATATGCGATCGGAGCTGTAGGTTGCTCTCATCGTTACAAACTTGCGGTAAATATTGCCAGACCAGCGCAATCGCCTTTTCCGCCAGTGCGTCACTGAAATCGTTAGCACCCGTTGAGACGAGTGCTTCAATCGCATGCGTCAGCACATCCATTCCTGTGTCAACGGTAATATGTCGCGGTACGCTTAGCACCAGATTAGGGTCAAGAATGGCCATGTCGGGAACCAATTCTTGCGCCACTAAGGGATATTTACGGCCATTTTTCGGGTCAGAAATAATCGCGTAAGAGGTGACTTCAGAACCCGAACCACTGGTGGTAGGAATCGCAATCAGTTCGATTGCCTGTGAGCGATAGTGTTCTTCAAGTGTGACTTTAATGCCTTTCGCCGCATCCAGTGCCGAACCACCGCCCAATGCAATAATGGCATCCGGTTTGAATGCTTTAAATTTTTCCGCACCTGCTTTTAAAATGTCGATATTCGGATCAGGTTTTACTTCACTGAATATGGATATTGCCGCATGTGGCATCACATCAATCAGATAACGAGTCTTACCGGATGACACCATAAACTCATCGGTAACGATGGCGACGCGTTTATTATTTAACGCACTTAATGAGCTTATCGCCTCTTCACCAAAATAAATTTTTGGGCAGGAGAAAAAATAATTCGCCATCGCTTAAATACCTATAAATACCAACCGAAAAAGAGGGTTTTAAGCTAGCATGAGGGAATTTAAAACAGGCTACCAATGCTTGTGCAGGATAAGGATTATTTTGCCCGGTTGTTTTTAAAGGCAGCAAAAAAACACCCCCGAACGACAGACACAATGTTGTGGTTCGGGGGTATCACTAAACTTAAACTCCGTTAATTGATGCCCCTCCGTCTACTAAAGACGCGGTGCCCGTGACAAACGACGATTCATCAGACGCCAGCCATAATACCGCTCGCGCTATTTCTTCCGGTTTCCCTACCCGTTTGAGTGCATGTAACCCGGTAATAAATGCCTGCGATTCCGCCGTATCATTCATATCGCGATACATATCGGTATCCACCGCGCCCGGTAAAACAGAATTGACGCGAATATTCTGCGGGCCAAATTCTGAGGCTAATGCCTGAGTCAAACCAATCAAACCGGCTTTGCTGGCGGCGTACGAGGCGACTTGTGGGAATGCGAAGGAATAGCCGACGAACGTAGACGTAAAGATCACCGAGCCACCGCCGTGTTTAAGCATTTCGGCAATTTGATGTTTAGCTCCGAGGAAAGATCCGGTCAGATTGATGGCAACCGCATTGGCAAACCCTTCCGCTGAGACTTCAGTACTCGGGCCATTTTCACCTAACGTCCCCGCATTGTTGAAGGCGATATCCAGGCGGCCCCAGGTTTGCACCGCTTTTTCCACCAGCGCTTTAGCGTAGGCTTCTTCGCGCACATCGCCCGTTACGGCGACGGCCTCGCCTCCCGCAGCTTTGATTTCATCAACCAGTTGAGCAAGTTCGGCTTCACGCCTGGCACCGACGACCACTTTTGCGCCTTCAGCGGCGAACAGTTTGGCGGTGACATATCCGATGCCAGAACTGGCTCCGGTAACAATGGCAACTTTATCGGCTAATCGTTTCATGAAAGTACCCCAGTGGAGCGGTCAGAATTTGACCACTCATGGAGTATGGTTCCGGAAGGGGATTATTGCATTATTGGCTATAGGGATGCCCTCACCCCGGCCCTCTCCTTCAGGAGCTGTCTCTTATACACAACTCACTCTGGCAATTTTGTCAGGGTGAGATCTGTAAGCCTCGCTGATTTTCCGTTCACCCGTGCGTTCAGTTATCTCTTTAATCCCCGAAAACGGTGAACGGAACTGTCTCCCGACTCACGCAGATGTGACTAAGAGACAGCCCTCAGGACAGCGAGAACACCAGACAGTCCCTTCTCCCTCAGGGAGAAGGTTAGGATGAGGGTTGTTTTAAACAGTAATCGCTTCCATCGCCTGCAAAATACGCTTATCGGAAATCGGGTACGGCGTACCTAATTGCTGCGCAAAGAAGCTGACGCGCAGCTCTTCAATCATCCAACGGATTTCCAGCACGTCATCGTCAACCCGACGAGTCGGTGGCAGTTTGTTTAGCCACTGCTGCCAGGTTTGCTGCACATGCTCAACTTTCAGCATTTGCACCCGGTCGCGATGTGGGTCAACCGCCATTTTCTCGAGGCGTTTCTCGATGGCATTCAGATAACGCAGCGTATCGCCTAAACGTTTGTAGCCGTTTCCGGTGACAAAACCGCGATACACCAGGCCGTTCATTTGCGCTTTCACATCTGACAAACCGAGCGCCATGGTCATGTCCACGCGCCCTTTCAGCCGTTTATTGATGTTGAAAACAGCCGTGAGAATTTGTTCGACCTGTTTGGCAATTTCCACCACGGTTTCGTTGAGTTCTGCACGCACTTTCTCATGCAGCGTGGCAAAACCCTCTTCGCTCCACACTGGCCCGCCAGCCTGCGCAATCAACTTATCCACGCCACAAGAGATGCAGTCGTCAATCAAATCCATCACTTTGCCGTACGGGTTAAAGTACAGGCCGAGCTTGGCTTTGTTGGGCAATTTTTCATGCAGGTATTTAATCGGCGATGGAATGTTCAGCAGTAACAAACGGCGCAAGCCCCGCCACATCGCCTGCTGCTGTTCGAGCGGGTTATCAAACAGTTTGATCGCCACACTGTCTTTTTCATCCACCAGCGCCGGGAATGCCTTCATGCGGTAGTTACCGCGTTTTTGCTCGTAGCTTTCCGGCAATGAACCGAAGCTCCAGATATGCAGGCCGCTTTGTTCGATGCCGTCATCGGCAACCGCAGAGAGCGTTTGCTGGACTTTATCCTTCAACCCGCCCTTCAACTCGGTGAGGTCTTTACCCTCTTTGAGTTTCTTGTTGTTTTCATCGACGATACGGAAAGTCATCTTCAGGTGATCGGGCACCTGATCCCAATGCCAGTCTTCGCGGTCGATGGTGATGCCCGACATGCGGCGGAATTCGCGCTCTAAGCTTTCAAGCAGCGGCAATTCCAGCGGCGTGGCACGGCCTAAAAATGCTTCGGCATAGTTAGGCGCAGGCACAAAGTTGCGACGCACCGGTTTTGGCAGTGACTTTATCAGCGCAATCACCAGTTCACGGCGCACACCAGGAATTTGCCATTCAAACCCGGCCTCTTCCACCTGGTTTAATAACGGCAACGGAATATGTACCGTTACACCATCGGCGTCAGCACCTGGTTCAAACTGGTAAGTCAGGCGTAGCTTGAGATTGCCCTGATGCCAGAAGTTCGGATAGTCGAGCTTGCTGACTTGTTCCGCGCCCTCTTTGATCAACATGCTCTTTTCGAAATTGAGCAAATCCGGCGTCTCTTTGCTGGCCTGTTTCCACCAGTTATCAAAGTGACGCGCAGAGATCACATCATGGGCAATCCGTTGGTCGTAAAACTCGAACAGTGTGTCGTCGTCTACCAGAATGTCGCGGCGGCGGGATTTATGTTCCAGCTCTTCAATTTCATTGCGCAATTTGAGGTTGTCGCGGAAGAAGGCATGGCGAGTTTGCCAGTCGCCCTCCACCAGCGCATGGCGAATAAACAACTCGCGGCATAACGCTGGGTCAATCTGGCTGTAATTGACGCCGCGCGCAGCAACAATCGGCAAGCCGTACAGCGTGACTTTTTCTGTCGCCATTACCGCGCCCTGGGATTTCTCCCAGTGTGGTTCGCTGTAAGAGCGTTTGAGCAGATGCTGCGCCAGCGGCTCCACCCATTCCGGGTCGATACGGGCGGCAATGCGCCCCCACAGGCGGCTGGTTTCCACCAGTTCGGCGACCATCGTCCATTTTGGTGGTTTCTTAAATAAACCGGAGCCTGGGAAGATAGAGAAACGGGCGTTGCGCGCGCCGGTGTATTCCTGTTTATCAGCATCTTTCTGGCCGATATGGGAAAGCAAGCCGGTCAGTAAGGCGCAGTGAACCGAACGGAAATCAGCCGGTTCGCTGTTAATCGGCAAACCGAGTTCTTTCACAACCTGACGTAATTGGGTGTAGATGTCTTGCCATTCACGCACACGCAAATAGTTGAGGTAGTCAAGTTTGCACTGGCGGCGGAACTGGTTCGACGATAGCTCTTTTTGCTGCTCGCCAAGGTAGTTCCACAAATTGACATACGCGAGGAAGTCAGACTCTTTGTCATGGAAGCGACGATGTTTTTCATCGGACGCCTGCTGTTTGTCCATCGGGCGCTCGCGCGGATCCTGAATCGACAAACCAGCGGTTATGATCATCACTTCACGCACGCAACCAAATTTCTGCGCTTCAAGCACCATACGCGCCAGGCGTGGGTCAACAGGGAGCTGAGCAAGCTGGCGGCCCGAAGGCGTTAATTTATAGACGCTATGTTCTTCGTCGCTGGTAATCGCGCCCAGCTCTTCAAGCAGGCGCACGCCATCCTGAATATTGCGTTTGTCCGGTGCTTCAACGAACGGGAATGCGGCAATATCGCCCAGCCCGAGTGCCGTCATCTGCAAGATGACGGACGCCAGGTTGGTACGCAGAATTTCCGGGTCGGTAAATTCCGGGCGTGACAGGAAGTCATCCTCAGAATAGAGGCGAATACAAATCCCATCGGATACACGCCCGCAACGCCCTTTACGCTGGTTGGCTGACGCCTGCGAAACCGGCTCAATCGGCAAACGCTGCACTTTGGTGCGGTAGCTGTAGCGGCTGATTCGCGCGGTACCGGGGTCGATAACGTATTTGATTCCCGGCACGGTCAGCGAGGTTTCAGCCACGTTGGTCGCCAGCACAATGCGCCGCCCGACATGCGACTGGAACACACGGTTTTGTTCGCTGTTCGACAGGCGTGCATACAGCGGCAGCACTTCGGTATGCGGTAAGTTCAGCTTGTTTAATGCATCAGCGGTGTCACGAATTTCGCGCTCACCACTCATGAAGATCAGTATATCGCCGGCACTTTCATGACCGAGTTCGTCCACCGCGTCAAAAATGGCTTGTAGCTGGTCGCGATCGGTATCGTCAGCTTCTTCAACAATCGGGCGATAGCGCACTTCAACCGGATAGGTGCGGCCAGACACTTCGATGATTGGCGCATTATTGAAATGGCGCGAGAAGCGTTCAGGATCGATGGTCGCCGAGGTAATAATGATTTTCAGATCGGGGCGACGCGGCAGTAGTTCACGCAAATAACCCAACAGGAAATCAATGTTCAGACTGCGTTCGTGCGCTTCATCAATGATGATGGTGTCGTACTGCATCAGCAGTCGGTCTTGCTGAATTTCCGCCAGCAAGATGCCGTCGGTCATCAGTTTGACCATGGTGTTTTCACTGACGTGATCGGTGAAACGCACCTTATAGCCTACACAACCACCGGGCTCGGTTTGCAGCTCTTCGGCAATACGGTTGGCAACGGTTCGTGCCGCCAGACGGCGCGGCTGCGTGTGACCAATCAGCCCTGTTAACCCGCGCCCCAGTTCCATGCAGATTTTTGGCAACTGCGTGGTTTTACCTGAGCCAGTTTCACCCGCCACGATAACCACCTGATGGTCACGAATGGCATCGTAAATGTCCTGTTTCTTTTGGCTGACAGGCAGGTTTTCTGGGTAGGTGATTTTCGGTCGCGAGGCTGCGCGCAGCAGAACCTTACCGGCTGCCGCTTCGATTTCCTGGGCCAGAGCCTCTAACACCGCCTGCTGCGATTCAGGATTTTTCACCTTCTTCGCGCCATGTATACGGCGGGAGAAGCGTTGTCTGTCGCGTAGCATTAAGCCGTCGAGGCGAGAGAATAATGAGGACAGTGAGGGTTTTATGTTTTCCATTGCGTAGTCATCTGGGCAGCGCACTGCCTGGTAAGTCTTTATCGTTAATTGGCGCTAGATTAGCACATCACGCCTTTTGACGCCTTGTTCAATAAAATCGAACATAGAGTTCGATATATTGCGCTATCACTGCAATCGGATTGTGAATAAAGTAACCCTCAGCGAACGGGCAATCTGTCCGAATGAACACAATAAAGGAATCACCCATGAGCAAAGTATTAGTCCTGAAGTCCAGTATCCTGGCAGGTTACTCTCAGTCAAATCAACTGTCCGACTATTTTGTTGAACAATGGCGTGAAGAGCATAGCGCAGATGAGATCACCGTGCGTGATTTGGCTGCAAACCCAATCCCGGTACTGGATGGCGAGCTGGTTGGCGCACTGCGTCCAAGCGACGCCCCACTGTCTCCACGTCAGCAAGAAGCGCTGGCGCTGTCTGACGAACTGATTGCTGAGCTGAAAGCTCACGATGTGATTGTTATCAACGCGCCAATGTACAACTTCAACATTCCAACACAGTTGAAGAACTATTTCGACCTGGTGGCGCGTGCTGGCGTGACTTTCCGTTACACCGAAAAAGGCCCAGAAGGCTTGGTTACCGGTAAGCGTGCTGTGATCCTGACCAGCCGTGGCGGTATTCATAAAGATACCCCAACCGATCTGCTGGTACCATATCTGAACATCTTCCTCGGCTTCATCGGGATTACCGATGTGAACTATGTGTTCGCTGAAGGGATTGCTTACGGTCCGGAAGTGGCGAGCAAAGCGCAATCTGACGCAAAAGCGGCAATTGATAGCATCGTAACTGCATAGTTTTTGATGCAAATGGTGGATGGCGCTAACGCTTATCCACCCTACGTGAAAAAACGGCAAACATAATGTTTGCCGTTTTTATTAATACAAATTCAACAGATTCAATTTCTGCTGCAACAGTTCCCGTTCTCCACCCTGTATTGTTCGTAACGGGAAAGACAGACATGGCGTTTGAACTCTACCCAGTAGTTCGGCAACCGTAGCAATAACCCGCAGGCTTCCATAACGTCGATAAAATACCCATAACGCTTCAAGTGCACCATCAAGCTGATTCACTTTTTCCTCATCCCCGGCTTGAGCGGCTCGGGTAAGTATGCGCGAATACTGTGGAAATAAACCCGCCAGAACGGAATACCAGACGTCACATCCCGCAAGCAAACCACGAGCAGACTGAGCATCACCGCTAATCCCAATCGTCACATGGGCAGGAATTTTGCGGCGCAGTGCCGCGATTCGCACGCGGGCTTCTTCACGTTCAGCCGGCAAACTGCCGAGTTTCACCGAGTTTACCCCTGGCAGGCCCGCAATAGCTGAAAGTAGTTCATCACTAAACGAAAAACCGGTCGTCGCCGGGTTGTCATACACACACAGTGGAACCGACAATTCGCGGACTACGCGGCTATACAGTTCGTAAACTTCATCGCCACCAAGTGGCTGATAAGATAACGGAGCCAGAAGAACACCACTCACGCCCGCTTGTTGTGCGTCATCGGCAAGATTCAGTACTTCTTCTACACGTACAGCACCAATACTGGTCATTACCGGAATACCATTTGCCGCAGTAACGGCAAGTTGCGTGCCCCGTAAACGCTGCGCGCGAGTCAAATAGGCATAACTTCCGGTAGAACCCAGTGCGCCAATCGAATCCACCCTGGCTTCAGCCAGGTTCGTTATCAATGAAACGAAAGTTCTTTCGTCTATTTCGCCAGCTATCAGCGGCGTAAGCGGGAAAGCACAAAGCCCCTTAAACATCTTTATTCCTTTTACACAGTTGCGCCGATTATCGTGCGAACTTACGCGAGCCAATGACGCAACAAATTACTCCGAAAGTCACCGCCACCATTTGCAAACTCACTGTTTCATGGAGCAGTGTCGCCGAAAGCGCCAGGCCAAAGAAGGGTTGTAGCAATTGTAGCTGTCCGACTGCCGCAATACCGCCGATGGCGAGTCCTTTGTACCAAAAGATAAAACCAATCAACATGCTAAAAAGTGACACGTAACCGAGCCCCATCCAGGCCTGAACACCAATATCGCTGAACGTGTCTGGCATCGTCATGAACGAAGCTACTAACATGAAGGGAAGCGAGATAACTAAGGCCCAGCTAATCACTTGCCAACCGCCTGACGCCCTTGAAAGCGTCGCCCCTTCTGCATAACCCAGACCGCAGACCAGCACTGACGCCAGCATTAATAAATTACCCGCTATCGACACGGACAAATTCTGATAAAGGGCAAAGCCTACCACCATCAGGCTTCCCAATATGGAAAACACCCAAAATGCCAGTGATGGCCGTTCATGACCACGAATAACCCCAAAGATGGCCGTAGACAGCGGCAAAAGCCCGAGAAATACGATGGAGTGAGCGGATGTCACATACTGAAGCGCCATGGCTGTCAGCAGTGGAAAGCCGATAACCACGCCAAATGCGACAACCATTAACGAGAAAATCTGCGATGAATGAGGACGCTTTTCCCGGCAGATCAAAATCAAGATTAGCGCCAGCATGCCAGCGATAGAAGCTCTGATAAAGGTCAGGAAAAAAGGATTGATATCCATCACGGCCAGGCGCGTGGCCGGGAGAGAACCGCTAAAAATAATCACGCCAATCAGACCGTGTAGCCACCCTGAAAATGATTCTGACCCCGCTTTACTTACTGCTGAATGACCCACGATTATCCTCATTTTGTCAGAAGAATAGAGAAACAATGCTTCTTGTTTCATAGACAGAGTGAATGATAATCGCCACAATCCATGACAATCAAAATATTGTCATGAATACACTCAATGAAAGCTCGGTATAAAACATTGGTTGATGAATACGCAGCCGCGATTCGTTCCGGCACATTACCGGCAGGAACGCGGCTGCCTACACATCGGGGGTTATCAGCTGAAAAGCACATATCACTCGCTACGGCGACACGGGTTTATGCAGAACTGGAATCCATCGGGCTGGTGAGCGGCGAGACAGGGCGTGGGACTTTTGTCAGGGAGATCTCTCTGCCAACGGGACATGGCATTGATCAGCAAGCCATCGCCACGGATATGCTAGATCTCAATTTTAACTATCCCGCTCTGCCCGAACAGACTGAACTGCTGCGCGATGCGCTGCGCAAGCTCACGAGTTCTGGTGATCTCGAAGCTATGCTACGTTACCAGCCACATGCGGGCCGACTCAGCGATCGCGAAGCAATAGCAACACATCTTGCAGAGAGTGGAATGACTCCTGACGCCGCTGATGTTCTGATTGTTAATGGGGCCCAGCATGGCCTGGCGGTCAGCGTCATGGGGTGTTTCAAACCCGGAGATGTTGTTGCTGTCGATGCGCTGACATATCCAGGCTTTAAAACACTGGCGGCAACCTTTCACCTTGAGCTGGAAGCGATTCCCGTATCTGCAAATGGGCCTGACCTGAATGTGCTAAAGAAATTGTGTCAACGCAGACGTGTGCGCGCGATTTATACCATGCCCACGCTGCATAATCCGTTGGGGTGGGTTCTCAATGATGTTCAGCGCCAGCAGTTAGCAACCATTGCCAGAGAGTATGATCTTCTGATGCTAGAAGATGCCGCCTACGCTTATCTGGTCAGCCATCCACCGCGACCATTGGCCTGTTTCGCGCCAGAGCGGACAATTTATATCACCGGTTTTTCCAAAAATGTGGCAACGGGTCTGCGTGTAGGAGTTGTTGTTTGCCCTTCCCGCTATCGTGCCAGCCTGGAGCGCGCAATACGTGCAACCACCTGGAACACGCCATCGCTGATGACAAGTATTGTTTGCGGCTGGATTAAGGAAGGAACGGTCAGCAGGCTGGAATCGCTGAAGCGAGCGGATGCCCAAAAGCGCCAGAGCCTGGCTCGTGAATTGCTTGCCCCACTCCCGTATATCAGCCATCCGGTATCTTACTTTATTTGGCTCCCGCTGCCAGAAGAAGTACGCGCAGAAAGCGTGGTACGCAGGTTGATGGACAAAAATATTTCAATTTCCACTGCAGAACCTTTTAGCACTTCACAAAACGTCCCCCATGCCATTCGGTTAGCATTGGGTTCAGTCAGCGAAGTTAATCTTCGTCAGGCACTCATTACGGTGCGTGAAACAATTGAATATGAGCAATATCGCTGAACGATATGACGATACTTACAAGAACATAAATATTAATAAGAAAGAGGAGATGAGAAATGTTAATCCAAACCATTGCGTATAAAGAAACGCAAATGCGAAAAGACAGTTCATTATCCACCAAAAGAAAATACGGCTTCGCAGACCATTCCAGTCATATTGTGGATAGCATAACCGTAAAATATATATCGTAATTGTCGTCAGAATAATCATAACGTTTTCATCCATGAAACGTAGACAAGCGTAGGCTCAAAGAGTGGAGCAATGCTTAACATGCCTTCAATTAATTTTAAGTAATACTAACTGCCTGGATTTTCTTTTGCAATTAGTGTTATTTAATAAAATAATTGAATTTAATCAAGATGTTAGTATTAATGAAAAAAGAAATGATAATTTAAATGAATATAAAAAGAGTTATATATACAGAAAGGTTGGTATTAGGTGGGGTAAATATTAAATGGGCGGTATTAAGCCGCCCATTCAAAATGACTTATTTTTCCAGCAACGGATGTGCTGTCTTTTCGACTAACGCCAGCAGGAGTTTAATATCCTCCAGCGTAACAGTTGGGTTCAGCAACGTCATTTTCAGACAGGTAACACCGTTATGCTCAGTCACACCCACGTTGGCGCGACCAGATTCTAACAACGCATCACCAATCTGCTGGTTCAGCAGCGCGATAGCTGCATCGCTGCTGTTGGCCATTTGTTCAGGACGGAAACGGAACAAGACGCTCGCCAGTTGTGGTTTCATCACCAACTCCAGCGAAGGTTGTTCAGTCACGTACTGCGCAACTTGCTGAGCAAGCGTAACGCCATGATCAATGATCGCAGCATATTGCTTCTGACCCAACGCTTCCAGGCCCATCCAAAGTTTCAGTGCATCGAAACGACGTGTGGTCTGCAAAGATTTAGACACCAGATTTGGTACGCCAGCCGCTTCATCAAACTCAGAGTTCAAATAAGCCGCCTGGTAGCGCATCAGTTCATAGTGACGGGCTTCTTTGAGCAAGAACGCACCGCAACTGATGGTCTGGAAGAATTGTTTATGGAAGTCCAGGGTAATGGAGTCCACTAATTCAATACCGTCCAGATAGTCACGATACTGCTCGGACATCAGCAATGCCCCGCCCCACGCTGCATCAACGTGCACCCAAATCTGGTGCTGTGCAGCCAGTGCGGCAATCTCACGTAGCGGGTCGATTGCGCCTGCATCGGTGGTGCCTGCAGTAGCAACAATCGCCAGAATCTGCTCACCGTTAGCCTGAGCTTGCGCCACTTTTTCACGCAGATCGTTGAGATCCATACGCGCAAATTCGTCAGTTTTAACTAACGTTACAGACTGGTAACCGAGGCCCATCAAAGCCATGTTCTTTTGCACTGAGAAATGGGCATTTTCAGAACACATGACTTTAATCTTTCTCAGATCACCGACCAGGCCATCCTGCTGAATAGAGTGACCCTGGCGAGCAAAGAACGCATCACGCGCCAGCATCAGGCCCATCAGGTTACTTTGGGTGCCGCCGCTGGTGAACACACCCGCGTCGCCTGCCTGATAACCGACTTGAGCACGCAGCCACTCAATCAGCTTCATCTCGATGATGGTCGCTGACGGGCTTTGGTCCCAAGAATCCATACTCTGGTTGGTGGCGTTGATCAGCACTTCAGCCGCCTGGCTGATAACCAGACTTGGGCAGTGCAGATGCGCAACACACTGTGGGTGATGCACCGACAGGCTGTCTTTTAAAAAGAACTCGATAGCACGTTCAATCGCAGCCTGGTTGCCCAGGCCCTGCGGATTAAAATCCAGTTGAATGCGCTCACGCAGTTCAGTAACGCTTTTGCCCTGATACATCTCAGGTTGCTGCAGCCACTGCACAACAGCCGCGCTGCTCTGTGCAATCGCCTGCTGGTAGGCTTCAGTGCTTTGCGCTGAGCCTGCCAGAATCGGGTTTAAATCAGACATCGTGGTCATTCGCTCCACTCAGACAGGTTTGATGCCGGACGCTAACAGCGCCTGCTCAAACTTATCGAGGAAAATAGCCAGCTCATCGTTAGTAATAAGCAGGGATGGCAGCAGACGCAGCACGCAACCGTTACGGCCACCGCGCTCCAGAATCAACCCAGCTTTGAAGCAGTTTTTCTGCAGCAATGCAGACAATTCTGGGTCAGACGGGTAGCAACCCATATGGTCTTTAGCTTCGTTTGGTTTAACGATCTCAATACCGATCATCAGACCCAGACCACGCACCTGGCCAATGACCGGGTAACGTTTTTGCATGCTTGCCAGATGGCCTTTCAGCCACTCGCCCTGTTCGGCCACTTTGTCAGCAATCTTGTTTTCAGTCAGATGCTTAAGCGTTGTCAGGCCGGTAGCCATCGCCAGTTGGTTACCACGGAAAGTACCGGTGTGGTGGCCAGGTGACCATGCGTCAAACTCTTTCTTAATGCCCAGCACTGCCAATGGCAAACCACCACCGACTGCTTTAGACATCACGATGATGTCTGGCTCAATGCCAGCATGTTCGTAGGCAAACAGTTTGCCGGTACGGCAGAAACCAGCCTGCACTTCATCGATGATCAGCAGAATGCCGTGTTCTTTGGTGACTTTGCGAATGCGCTGCAACCACTCAGCAGGAGCCGGGTTCACGCCGCCTTCCCCCTGAACCGCTTCCAGAATGACTGCCGCAGGTTTGCGCACGCCACTCTCAACGTCGTTGATCAGGTTTTCGAAGTAATAGGTTAATGCTTTAACGCCAGCTTCACCGCCAATACCCAATGGGCAGCGGTACTGATGCGGATAAGGCATAAACTGAACTTCAGGCATCATGCCGTCGACGGCTTCTTTCGGAGACAGATTACCTGTTACGGAAAGTGCGCCGTGGGTCATGCCGTGATAGCCGCCGGAGAAGCTGATGATGCCTGCACGACCGGTCACTTTCTTAGCCAGTTTCAGCGCTGCTTCAACCGCGTCCGCACCGGATGGGCCGGTGAATTGCAGGCAATACTCTTTACCCTGTCCAGGCAATAAAGAGAGAAGATATTCAGAGAACTGATCTTTCAACGGCGTTGTCAGATCCAGTGTATGTAACGGCAAGCCGCTAGTAATGACATTTTGGATGCTTTGCAGCACGTCAGGGTGGTTATGTCCAAGAGCAAGCGTACCTGCCCCTGCAAGGCAATCAAGATATTGATTATTCTCAACATCAGTGATCCAAACACCGTTGGCCTTCGCAATTGCAAAAGGCAATTTACGTGGATAACTCCTAACATTCGATTCAAATTCAGCCTGTCTGGCTAAATAGGTTTCATTGTTTCCGTTTAATGAATTCGTACCTAAACTGTCAATACGGACTTTATCCGTCATCATATCTCTCCTACAACTGCTAAATCATTAATTTCGCAGCTGATTAAATGAATTAGAAAAACTAAGGACCCTATAAAAATCGCGGCCAATATAGGTTCTTTTTGCTCTGTGCTCAATAATTTATTTTTCCAATTTCCGAATGTTTCTGGTTTGTCATTGTGATGAAAAACGATGCAACGAACGTCGACCGGATTCTCATGCTGAAAAAAAACAATATTCAGGTGTTAAATTGGATTAAAAATAGATTTTCAGCAGTTTATATCACTTCGTACACAAATTTTGACGGGTATTAATGGGGTTTTTCAGGCGGTTTGACAGGCAAAGTTACACTTTTCATGGTCTAAGTTTGTTCTGACGTGATACCAGCTTTAAAAGAAGATTAGAGAAAGGAGTAAACAGAATAAAAAGAAAGTACTTCAATGAGTTTAATCGGTTGTTAACGCATTTATATTTAAGCGCTTCTACCTCACCCCAACGGAGCGAGGCTCCGCCGGGTATTGCTAATGCACATGTAGCTTAAAGTTTGAAGAGTATTAGTGACGGATGGAACCCGGTTGTCTGAGATTGCCCGTATGCCCAAAGGCGGGCATTGGCGAAGATACCGGATTGGAAGTCTGCGAGTCACTGCTACCTGGCCCTGCCAGCGTATCGCTGGTGCCAATACCGGCGACAGTATCACTCCCCAGTAAATCGATGGTGCCCTGAACTGTCGACGTTTGCTGGCTGGATGTGTTGGATGAACTACCTGAACTAGCATTGATGCCAGAGGTTGACGTTAATTGAGCAAACACCGCCGTGCTAACCAGAGACAACGCGACTGCCAAAATAATCTTTTTCATCAATTGTTCCCCATTCGATACCGGCAGTATGGAATAGTTGAGTGGATGAATCGTCCCTGGCTATTTCACGCATACAGAATTGCTGCCAATTGAGTGTAGTGGAGCGCTACTTTTTCATCCACTGCCCGTTAATACCGCGCACATACTCACCCGGCTGTGCCCGCGCCACCAGCTTTTGCCCGGCCAGTTCCGCAACCTGATTGGCCGAAATATTATTGCTATCCGCCAGTTTCTGATAATTTTCTGAACGCGCTTCGTTAATGGTTTTCACTAACTCCAGCGTCTCTTTGTCCTGTTTGATTGGTGCAATAAAGCCGCTGAGTGTCTCCCCTACGCGCCCCTGCTGGCGAGCTTCGGACAAGGTTAACGCCAACACCTGGCTGCTAAACATCATGCTCGCCAACAAAACGCCTTTAACGATATTTTTCATGACGCTCACTCCGTGCCGAACAAATCGCTGCGGTTTTTAAGCAACGTTTCCACGTCTTTATCCACTTTAATATGAATTTCATGCTCAATTTTAACGTTCATATTAATGGTGATAGGTTCTTTGGGCGCCGCCACTTCTATGCGCGGAGTGCAACCCGTTAATGTGGCAATCCCTGTCGCCAGGAGTGAAGCGATGACGATTTTCATTGTGTTTCCTCACAAGCTTTATCGCGTGTCTGACAACGCACATCCGGTAGCGCGGTATGTTGCTCAAGCCAGGTTTGCAAATTATCCCCAAAACGCAGGCTGCGCCAAAGCGTAAAGAGGTTTTCCTGATGGCTGTAATTCAGCCTTACTGCGTTCCTTTTCCCTTCAACCTGGCTAATGCCTTGCACATTCGCCTGCAAAGTTAATACCCCAAGGTTATCTAAATTAATATGGGTCCAGGAATGAGAAATTTCCATATATCGCAACCAGTTAACAGCAACACCTGCGGCAATATTATTCTCAACAATGGCATCCGCCATGTCTTTATCCAGTCGTAATGTCAGCGGCCCTGGGTTCATCAACCAGCCATCTTTAATTATCCATTGCGGATGATTAAGCCACAGCGGCAGAGCGCCGTTTACCCGGCCAGACATGGTGAATTGTTTGGGATTGACCGCAGTAATCAATTCACTTGAAGAGATATTTTCTAAGCGTAGCAAGGCTGCGTCCCGTTGTGGTAAACGCAACTGCTGCACACGCATTTTTCCACCCAAAATATCAACATTTACGTTACTGAGTATCAGCGGTTGTGCGTCACTCCACGGATACCAGCCTTCAAGATCCGCAGTAATGTTGGTGGTAGTGAACTGGTTTTTGATTTCGGCAATGCGCAGAGTGACCGGCCCGTCCGTTCCCAACTGCCAGGTACTGTCACCAAAACGGAATGGCAGCACAAAATCAACACCATTAATCTGGTTATCCGGCATCCAGACGCTGCCATTTTTAACTACGCCATGCCCACCTGCTTCAAATCCCTGACCCGGTGCCGCGGAAAAAGCGATCTGTGAATACAACGTGCCGTCCTTTAAGACCATTTTCCAGTCATCTGGGATCAGCGGCTGGAATACGGTCAGGACTTGTTGCGGCCACCAGGCATTTCCGCGCAGGCGTTCCCCATCCCAACGACCATTGACCCGTACCGGACCTATATCTCCGGCATGCAGGTCTCCTTTATATTGGAACGATGATGGGTCAACGCCGTTGACGCTGAAGGTTAATGCCGACGGAGGCAACGTGCTTCCACCGCTGAAGGTAGTTTTCCCGGCATTTAACGTGAACGAACCATCAAATGAGGGTGTGGTTTCATCTCGTTGCCAGTGCAACGGTTTGTCGAGTTTCAGGCGCGGCTCGCTAACAAGCATTGAGCCATACTCAAGTTTGTCAAAACCGGTCGATAGCGACGTTAACTCAATCACACTATCGCGCCATTCCCCATAGCCACGCACATCCCAGCGCGCCTGCATCGGTGTGAATTCGCCATTACCCCAATATTTCCAGCGCCACAAACCTGCATCCGGTAAAAAGTTGTCGGCTTTGCCATCAAGATGTAGCACGAAGTTACCCGTCTCATTCTCATGCGCACGTACGATCGCCTGCAAACGCCCGTCAACACCTTGTTGCGAGACGCTAACGCCCGCCAAAGGCCAGCGAATTTCATCGACATCAATAGAGTCGATAACTCGCCCGCGTGAACGCAACAGCGCGCCAGGCCGGAACAGGAGTTTAGGGTCAGCAATCGCCCCGCTAATTTCCCCCGGCAACACCGCATAAAACACCATTCCATTCTGTTTGGCTTCACCGGTTAACTGCACCGGCAATGCACTGTCTTCCAGACTCAGTTTACCTGGGCCAATATTGAGCACCGCGTTGGCTTTACCCGCCAGCCCCTGGGTAACGACATTCATCCGGCCACTGACGACAGCGTTTTCGAACCCTTGTTTCCAGTTATCCACCCGTAGCGCAATGCCTCCGCGCAATGGAACACCGGTATATGGCCAGAACCACTGTCCGCCGTTTACTTCAAAAATTTTATCGCTGACAGTCCAGGGCAGTGTAACCAAAGGTTCAGCCGCACCTGGTTTTGTCACGGTTAAAGCCCCTTCTTCGGCCTTCCAGCCCAGCGCGACATCAACCAGCTCAGGTTCTTGTGGAATGCGCAGTTTTGTCTCGAGATGACCTTCTTCCGGCAAGCTGTCAGTAAGCGGTGGTAACGTTATTTGGCCAGCCAATTCAAGCGGCTCCATCCCCGCTATCGCCTGAACCTTTAACTTTTGTAACTCTAATAGCGGGCCGTTCAGTTGCGCATCTACACTTAAGGAAGCGCCAGCATAATGAATAGATTGCTGCTGCGGTGAGAGAGTCAGGCGTAAGGCGCCAGAGAACTGTTGAAACGGGGTAATGTTGACCTTATCTATAGTGATAAGGCTTTCGGGAAGCAATGATTGCCATTCGGCAAGCGAACGCGGTGCTGCCGGTCCCGACTGGTCGAGTGGTATTTTACTCAGGCAATCGACATTAAGATTGAGCGTATCAAGGTGGATGCGCCAGCGCTGCGGATGGCTCAAGGAGGCGTCTTTAATTGTCGCCAGTACGCAGTCCCCGGCAAGGTAACGCAAATCAGGAACAATAATTGCGCCACGTTTAAATTTTGGGCTGGCCTCCAGGGCGATGCGAGTCCCTTGCGGCAGCCAGATTCCGGCAAGCGTGGGCAGCCAATTAGCGATAGTCATCGTGAGCGTTAGCAACAGTAAGATGATAACCAGCAGCAACGCAATAATGGCTTTATATTTACCCTTCATGGGCGATTAAGATCCTGATTAAGCGACAATTTTGTACCCGGCGATTCGGTAAATACGATGATTCTTACATGATTCAGCCCGGGCGTGAAGGTCAAGCCTGGTTTAAGCGTAGCTAACCTTGAGTTAGCAGCAGAATTTCATGCCTAAAAATATAGTTTAAAATTTGTATGATTATTTTAAGCGTGGTAATTTTACAGCAATATCATTCTGGAGATAAGTCTCATGAAACTGGCAGTTTATAGCACAAAACAGTACGATAAAAAGTATCTGGAGCAGGTTAACACTGAATATGGCTTTGATCTTGAATTTTATGACTTCTTACTAACCGAAAAGACAGCCAAAACTGCTCTTGGTTGTGACGGTGTCTGTATCTTCGTGAACGACGATGCCAGCCGCCCGGTGCTGGAAGAGCTCAAAAAGCAGGGTGTGAAATTTATCGCGCTGCGTTGTGCCGGTTTTAACAACGTCGATCTCGACGCGGCTAAAGAACTCGGTTTGCCTGTGGTACGCGTGCCAGCCTACTCTCCAGAAGCGGTCGCTGAACATGCGGTCGGTATGATGATGTGCCTGAACCGCCGTATCCACCGCGCTTATCAACGTACCCGTGATGCGAACTTTTCTCTCGAAGGACTGACCGGCTTCACTATGTTCGGCAAAACGGCGGGTGTGATTGGTACCGGTAAGATTGGCCTTGCCGCGCTGAAAATATTGAAAGGCTTTGGTATGCGCCTGCTGGCGTTTGATCCGTATCCAAGTGCGGCAGCTCTTGAGTTGGGCGTGGAATATGTCGATTTGCCAACCCTGTTTGCGCAGTCTGACGTTATCTCTCTGCACTGCCCAATGACACCAGAAAACTACCATTTACTAAACCGTTCATCGTTTGAACAGATGAAAAACGGCGTAATGGTGATCAACACCAGTCGTGGTGGTTTGATTGATTCGCAGGCGGCTATCGAT